>JALYOU010000361.1 GCA_030856725.1 Pseudomonadota bacterium | reverse complement strand
CGGTGAATGATCCGATCGACAGTTTCAGCCTCAACAACTTGGGCTTCCAGATCCGCTATCGCTACGAACTGGCGCCGCTGTCGTACCTGTTCGTGGTCTATGGCCGCGGCGGCTTCGACCAGAATGCGTTCTCGGAAGAATCTGGAAATTTGTTGCGCGACAGTTTCAGGCTGCGCGACGACGAGCAGTTGCTGGTGAAGTTGAGTTATCGCTTCGAGTTGTAGGGTGGGCGCTGGCCCACCATCGCGATGTTCAAGGCGAGGAACGGTGGGCCGGAGTCACCCTGCAGGTACGATCGCGAGCGCCCCGTAGGACTTGCCGCCAAGGAAGATATTGGCCAACCCTCGAATGGAGTGAAAAAGACGTTATCTAAAGCGTCCTTTCATCCTGTTTTCATCATGGGTCGCTACCGCCAGCGCTCACGGCTGAAGTCGCTCCTACGCCTCGAAGGTTGTCACCTTGGGGACCAAAACAACGTTGCCGCTAGCAGTCACGGATCCACCTCGCGCAGGCCCGCATCACTGATGCGCCAGTAACGCTGTTCCGGTGCTGCGCCATCGACCACCGAATAACGCAGTGTGTACGTGCCGACGTAGCGACGCACACTGCCATTGCGCTGTGTCGCCGCGACGGCGACGGGAACCTGGATGAAACGCGAACCCGCGGCCACGTCCATGCCGGTGGGTTGCTGGATTTCCACCGACACGCCTGTGGTGTCGGAAAAGCCATCCGCGAACTGCTGCGGCGACTGTCCGCTGGCGGTGCCGTTGTCGGACCACAACGTGTACGCGCGCGCGAAACTGCGCGCGTTGATGTTGGCGTAATACTCGCGAACGGTGTCCACCGCATCGCCTGGACCGGGTTCGCCGCGCGGCAAACCTTCGGATGTCAGCAGCGGTTCGCCGCTGCCTGGCGCGCCGGGGCTCATGCCGGTTTCCGGATTGCCTTCCGTCAACGGTGGTTCGCCGATCGTGCCGTCGCTCGCGACGGGCGTGTCCGGCGGCAAACCGGCGATGGTGGACACGTCGCCGGGGCCGGGCCGGTTGGGCATGCCGGTGACCGAACCTGTCGTGGATTCCGGTGTCGGCAGGCCGCTTGCGCCGGTTTCCTGCGCGCGTTGCTCATCGGCCGACTTGTCGCCGCATGCGACGAGCGACCCTGCGGCGATCAGCAAAAGAGCAATCGAAATGAAACGGTGGGGGGTGCGCATGAGCGATCAGTTCAAGTGGACGTGGACCAAGCCATTATCGATGGCGACGCGGTCGATGCGTCTGCCGGCGGGCAGCTTGTTCATGAGATCGGGGTCGAGCTGATAGACCGGCTCACTACGCGCATATTCGGCAAGCAGGCTGTTGACGATGCCGCGCGCGCCGCCCTTTAGCAGCGAACCCGTGCCGGGCAGGTCGAACTGCAGCAGTTCCGGATTGTCCAGATGCAAACCCTGCGTGCCGCCGTCGTAACGCAGGCCGCTGGCCAGCGCCAGATGGCCAACCGGTTCGCCGGAACCCGCCAGCCCGCCAAGCCCGTCGATGCCCAAATCGAACGAAAGATGCAGGCGTGAATCGCCGGAAGGAATCGACAAGCGCGGATTGGTCAGCGTGATCGACACCAGTCCGCCGAGCTTGTCGAACGTGCGCGGGAAGCGCCGGTCGATGTAGCGCTGCAGTTGCGGCGAGGTGAACGCGACCTGGTTGTTGAGCCATGTCGACACCACGCCAAGCGTGGAGCAGGCCGTGATCAGCAATGCCATCGAAGTGAGAAAGAAAACACGGGCGGCGGTGCGCATGAAAGATCTCCGGAAGGACATCCGCGCACGGTACGCGCCGCGTGTGAATACGGTATTAGCGCACCTTCAATCGTCATCCACGCGAGGGCGGGGGACCCAGCGACTTGATCGCATGAAAGGTTAAGTCACCGGGTCCTCGCCTTCGCGGGGATGACGACTAAAGCAACTGAATCGAGCTGCGAAATTGCCGTCGTCAACCCACTTGCAGCGTCAAAGCACCACCCGCCGCGGCTGTAGGTACGCCAGCAGCACGCCCAGCAGCAGCATCGACAATGTCCCGAACACGATCTGCTTGACCACCAGGAGTGCGGGCAGCGGCTGCACTGCGTAATAGATCAGATATTGGGGAATCGTCGAGAACAGCGCCATCGCCGCTCCGAAACGCAGTCCCTGTCCGATGGTCGATGCGCCAGTGGAAAATCCCTGCCGATAGATCCATGTCATCGCAAACCCGATCAGCGCATGCGCCAGCAGCATCCACGGCATGTAGGCCTGTCCGTCCGTGTCGGAACGATAGATCGGCCCCAACGCCAAGTAGTCGGGCTTGAGCAGCACGGCATGCACGATGCCCGACAGCAGCATCGCGGCCAGGAACATCACCAACCCGCACACCCAGAACCGCTTGTCCATGATCGACCCCTCATTCGAACAGGAAGATGGTGGTTCCAGCGAGTGTAGGCGGCTTCGGAAGATCCGGACAAGCTTCAAGACAATGCCAGGCGCACCGCCATACCTTGGCTAGCGTCGCACGTGCGCCCCTGCACGCAGCAACGGCAACGGATCGAAGACTCCATCAACGCCGTAGATGCCGTAGTGCAGATGCGGCGGCGTGCCGCGCGCGTTGCCGGTGTCGCCGACGATGCCGAGTACATCGCCCGGCAACACGACATCGCCCACCGCCAGCCCCTCCCGCCAGTCGTCCAGATGCGCGTAGTAATGCCGCTGACGCGCCGGGCCGAGTAACCACACCTGCTTGCCGCCGAGGCCGCTTTCCCGCACCGCGACCACAACGCCGCGCGTGGTGCTGAGCACAGGTGTGCCGCGCTTGGCGAAGATATCGAGGCCGGCGTGGGTGCGCGTGGTGCCACGTGGTGCGCCGAAGGTGTCGGCGATGCGCGATGCAGGCACGCCCTGTACCGGCACGGGCAGGGTTCCCGGCGGCGGCATGCGCGCCAGTTCCCACAACGCACGCGGTCTGGCCATGAACGGTTGTTGCCAGGACCAGTACGCCAGCCCGGCGACCACGGCGAGCAACAGCATCGCCGTGATCACCCGACGCGCGGCGGGTGCATAGTCACGGGCAGTCTGTTCCGGTGGAATCGTCATGCCTGCAGCCTAATGCCTTTCATAGGAGCGGCTTCAGCCGGGAGCTTTTGGCGCGGAAAGCTGAAAGCCCTTCGTTGAAGCCGCTCCTGCAGATGCACGCTTGCGCTCGGCAGAACACGTGATGTTTTTGCGCCCGGGCAACATGAAAAGACGTCAAACATAAAAAAGGCCGGAGCATGTCCCAAAGGACAGGTCCGGCCTGTTTCGACAGCGTAGCGATCAAAACGCTACGCCCGTCATCGCTGCGCAATCAGGCGGCAGCGTCCTTCAACTTCTTCAGCGGGCGCACCTTGACCTTGACCGAGGCGGGCTTGGCGGCGAACCACTGCTCTTCCTTGGTGAAGGGATTGATGCCCTTGCGCTTCGGCTTGGCGGGAACGCTGACGGCGGTGATCTTGAGCAGGCCGGGCAGGGTGAACGAACCCGCGCCCTTCTTGCTGACCGAACCGTGCACGGCGCCTTCCAGCGCGCTCATCACGGAACGGACGTCCTTCGCGGCGACGCCGGTGGAATCGGCGATGTGCGCGACCAGTCCGGACTTGCTCAACGCTTCCTTGATGGGCTTGGGTGCTGCCGGTTTCGCGGCGGATTTCGGGGCGGCCTTTTTGGCGGCTACTTTCTTCTTTGCCATGAGTGTCTGATGTCCTCGTCGGTGGTATGTAGTTATTTGGGCCGAACTCGCCGGCAGCCCAATGTAGGACAACACCAACGTCCCGCCAATAGCCAAATGGCCCAAATCGCCTTAAAAAATAAAAAAAATGCAAATTCTGTCCAGCGTCGGCCCGGCGCCGCGCTTTTCGACCGCTTATCGCGACTTCCTGCGAGGCGGCAGCAGGAACCAGCAGGCGATCACGAGGATGGCGAATGCGGTATAGGCCGCAACGAAAATCCACCACGGCGCTTCGAAAAAAATCAGCCGCGACAGCCAGTGCTCGATCAAGGATTCGGCGTAGGCCTGCTGCCCCGCGTGCCTCCGCAGCGCCTGCTCCCACACTGTCAGAGGACAGATCCGTCCCAGCCATGCCTGCAGGGCAATGAAAGCCATCAGTAGCAGATGCAAGATGCGAAATCGGTAGCTGCGCGTCCATGCCCAGTGTCGCCATGCGCCAATCAGGATCGCGACGAGCCCCAAGACAACGAACAGGACGATGCCGACGTGCAGGGCGAGAATGGCATCTGCGAGCCAGCGTGCGACACCGGGCGAAAAGGAATCCATGCTGGATTGTAGGATGCGCTGAAGCAATGAACCGCGTCATTCGCAAGCGTCAAGCGTCATCCCGGCGTATTCGAATTGATTTCACGTCTTCGAGGAAGCAGGTTGCCTCAATCGTCGTCATGCTTCGGCTTGTACGCCTCCATCAGCTTCTGCTGCACCTGCGTTGGCACCGGCTCGTAGTGGCTGAAATCCAGTGAATACCGCCCACGTCCGGCGGTGACGGATTTAAGTTCCGCCGCATAGCCCTCCAGTTCCGACAACGGCACCTGCGCCTTGACCACAATCTCGCCGCCGCGCACCGAATCGGTGCCGTTGATGCGCGCGCGCTTGCCGGCGAGGCCGCCGCTGATGTCGCCCATGTGTTGCTCGGGCGCGTTGACTTCGAGATCGACGATCGGCTCGAGCACTCGGGGTTCTGCTTTCGCGATCGCATCGAGGAAGGCCTTCTTGCCGGCGGCGACGAAGGCGATTTCCTTACTGTCCACGGCATGGTGCTTGCCGTCGTACACGATGACGCGCACGTCCTGCATCGGGTAGCCGGAGATGGCACCACCGTTCAGCACCTGGCGCACGCCTTTTTCCACCGCGGGCAGGAACTGCCCGGGGATCGTGCCGCCTTTCACCTGGTCGACGAACTCGAATCCGCCGCCGCGCGGCAAGGGTTCGATGCGCAAAAACACTTCGCCGAACTGACCCGCGCCGCCGGTCTGCTTCTTGTGACGGTGATGGCCTTCGGCTTTACCGCTCACGGTTTCGCGATAGGCGATGCGCGGCGGGCGCGACGTGACTTCGACGCCGTGTTTTTCCTGCAGCCGCTGCAGGTTCACGCGCAGGTGCAAATCGGACAAGCCGCGAATCACTGTTTCGTTGGTTTCCATTTCATGTTCGACATGGAAACAGGGGTCTTCCTCGGCCAGCTTGTGCAACGCTGTGGCGAGTTTCTGTTCCTGGCCCTTGCGTGCCGCGTCGATGGCGAGACCGAACATGGGCTTGGGGAAATTCAGCGGCGCGAGGTGGATCTGGTCTTCGTCGTGGCTATCGTGCAGCACCGCATCGAAATGCAGTTCGTCAATCTTGGCGACGGCCGCAATGTCGCCCGGAATCGCCTGCGAAATTTCGACGTGGTCCTTGCCCTTCAGCTTGAACAGATGCGCGACCTTGAACGGTTTCTTGCCGTCGTCGACGAACAGCTGTGTGTCCTTCTTCACTGTGCCCTGATAGACGCGGAAAATGCCTAGTTTCCCGACGAAAGGATCGTTGACGATCTTGAACACGTCGGCGACGACGTGCGCTTTCGGATCAGGTCTGGCGTCCACGGGTGTCGCGTTCTCGCCGCTGCCCTTGACGAACGGCGGCGCATTGCCTTCGCCCGGATGCGGGAATAGCTTTTCCGCGATATCAAGCAGTTCGCGCACGCCCGCTCCGCTGCGCGCGGACACGAAGCACACCGGCACCAGATGGCCTTCGCGCAGACACTG
>JALYOU010000349.1 GCA_030856725.1 Pseudomonadota bacterium | reverse complement strand
TCGTGTGTGGGAACGAAGGGTTGCTGGAACGCAAGCGGCACGTCGAGCGCCCAGTTGAAGAAGAACGAATCCTTCTGCGCGATGCGGTAGTCGCGCACGCGCTTGATGCCCTTGCTCATGCTTTTGGCGACGGCGACGCAATCGCCGGTGATGATTTCATAACGCGATGTCGCCGCTTCACCCAGCGTCAGGCGCAGGAAGCGGTCGATCTGCTCGAAGTACGGCGCAGATGATGTCGGGCCGGTGAAAATCAGTGGAAAAGGAAGCTTTGCATTCTCTTCGCGCAGCAGGATGCCGAGCAGATACAGGATTTCTTCCGCGGTACCCACGCCTCCGGGGAACACGATGATACCGTGGCCCATGCGCACGAACGCTTCGAGACGCTTCTCGATGTCCGGCATGATGACAAGGTTGTTGACAATCGGATTCGGCGACTCGGCGGCGATGATCCCGGGCTCGGTGATGCCGATGTAGCGCGTGCGGCGCCTGCGTTGTTTCGCGTGCGCGATGGTGGCGCCTTTCATCGGACCTTTCATCGCGCCCGGTCCGCAACCGGTACAGATGTCGAGACCGCGCAGGCCGAGTTCGTACCCGACCTGCTTGGTGTACATGTACTCGTCGCGGTTGATCGAATGCCCGCCCCAGCACACGACAAGGTTGGGCTCGGACGGATGCAGTACACGCGCGTTGCGCAGCAGGCCGAACACCGCATTGGTGATGCCGGGCGATGTCTGCAGGTCTTCGTCAGCGGCTTCGCCCAATTCGATCGCGGTGTAGGCCAGGTCGCGCACCACCGCGAACAACAATTCCGCGACGCCGCGGATGATCTCGCCCTCCACGAATGCCATCGCCGGTGCGTTGTGCAGGTCGATACGCACGCCGCGGTCCTGCTGCAATACCTGGATATCGAAATCTGGATACAGCTCGCGTGCCGCGCGTGGATCGTCCGACGCGCTGCCACTGGTGAGCACTGCCAGCGCGCAACGCCGCAGCAATTCATGCATGCCGCCGCTGGAGGCGTCACGCAAGCGTGCGACCTCGACACGCGACAGCACATCAAGACCACCTCGCGGGTAGATGCGGGCGTCGACGGTGGGTAATACAACGGAAATTACATTAGTCATTCTTGTTTGATTTCAGCGCGTTTGATTTCAGCGCGGCCGACGACTGTAGCGCAGACCACGTTGCAAATGAAAACGGCCGGATTCCCGGCCGTTTCATTGCGCTATGGAAGCTGGCGCCGATCAGAACTCGTACTTGAAGCCGACCTGCATCGACCATTGCGAAATACCGTTGGTCTGGCTGTCGGAGTTGGTCGGAATGCCCTTTGCGGCTACCTGCCCGAACTCGCTGCCGCTGCGGGGGCCGTAGACGTACTTGCCCGTGGCCGGATTGATACCGATCAGCGTCGCCACCGCGTGACTGGCATTGAAGCCGTAGTCGATGATGTGGCCCCAGTCGTCATTCAACAGGTTGCCGACGTTCTGGATGTCCATGTAGATCTTCGACTTGTGACCGCTGAAGAAGCCGGGCAAATCCTGGCTGATGCGCAGATCGAAGCTGTTGACCCAGCCAGCGCGGAAGGCGTTCTCCGGTGCGTAACTGCCGGCGTAGAAACCCAGTTCTTCCTGCGTACCCAGCCAGTTGAAGAAGGCCTGTTCCAACGCGGGATTCGCGGTGAACACACCGGTGGTGCTGAGCGTACCGAACTGCACGTCACCCGGGCGGGGGACAAAAAACAGATCGTTGAACGTACGGTTGTCGCCGTTGGCGTCGCCGGCAAAGATGTAGCTGTACGGGCGGCCGCTGCGGCCTTCGTAGAACAGGCCCACCTGGGTGTCGTAATCACCGAAGAAGTTGTGCTTCCAGTTCAACGTGCCGGAGATGCGGTCCTTGAGCTCGTAGCGCGCGGTGTTGGACTGTTCTTCGTTGGTGTTGAACGCGAGCTGGCTGCCAAAGCCGGAACCGGCCGTGGAACTGGTCAATGATCCGACTTCGGTCGTATTGGTGTAGGTGTACGCCAGGCTCCAGGACCAGTCGCCGTCCGTCGACCAGGGCTTGTTCAACGACACGGTCAGCTGCTGGCTCTTGCCCTTGTTGGTGTTCTCGATCAGGTACACGTCACCGAAGAAGCTGTTGTTGCGGAAGCGCGCCGGATTGGTGGGTGTGGTGCCGGTAGAGGTGTTGCCGAACGGCCTGGGGCTGCTGGGGTTCCAGTACAGGGTGCGGCCGTCCGGGCCCTTGAAGCCCGGGCCAACGTTCAGGGTGCGATAGAACAGGCCGTCTTTCACGTCAGCTAGCAGCAGCTCGGTCGAAGCGACGATGCCGTACCAAGGAAGTTCGTGATCGAACGCCAGATTGGCCTTCCAGATGGACGGCAGATTGAAGTCCGGGGCGATCACGTTGACGTTGCGGTTGGCGCTGGCCGCCGGAGGCACCGTCGGGTTGAGGCCATTCGGGTTGAAGGGTGTTGTCAGGCACGTCGGATTCGCTCCGGAAGGCGCAGGCCCGGTATAGCCGCAGTTCCGATAGTTCGAATAGGCGATGTAGTTCAGCCCAGTGCTATTGAAGGAGTTGCCCACCCACACCTGCGGCGCATCACCCTGAAACAGGCCCACACCGCCGCGCAACTGCGTGGGACGATCGCTGTCGAAGGTGTAGTTGAAGCCCATGCGAGGCTGGATAAGGAAACCACCGCCGTAAGTGATGGAATTGTCCAGGCCAAAGCCGCCCGTCCACGCGCCGGTGGCGGGATTGATCGTCTGGGGTCCCGCGAAAGTGGCGTTATAGGTTGGCTGCGGATCGGTTTCAAACTTGTCGCCGCGAACGCCGAACGTCATGGTCAAGTTCGAAGTGACGTACCAAGTGTCCTGGACGAAAAGACCGAAGCCTTTGTTGGCGTACTGCGCCGGGACAGAACCTGGCGCGGTCTGGAACTGCAGGTCGTAATCGAAGTAGATGCCGTTCCTGAAATTGTCGACGCCATAGAAGCTGTAGTTGCCCCAGGAGTCCTGCAGGAAGT
>JALYOU010000339.1 GCA_030856725.1 Pseudomonadota bacterium | reverse complement strand
ACGCGGCGTTCCACGTCATCAACGCGATCAGGATGAAGATCAATTCGCCCGCATACATGTTGCCGAACAGTCGCAGCGTCAGCGACAACGGCCGCACCAGTTCTTCGATGATGCGGAGCAGCAGGTTGGCCGGCGCCAGCAGAATTTTCATCGCCGTGCCTTCGGCGTGGAACGGCGCGGTAAACGCTTCCTTGACGAAGGTGCCGATGCCCTTGTGGCTGATGCCGAACACCTGGATCAACAGGAACACCATCAGCGACAGGCCAAGCGTGGTGTTGAGGTCGGCGGTGGGTACCACGCGCAGGTACGCATGCGCCGGATCGTGACCCACGACTTCGGTGGCCTTGGCGAATGCACCTGGCAACCAGTCCACCGGCAGCATGTCCATGAAATTCATCAGGAACACGAGGCAGAAAATGGTGATGGCCAGCGGCGCAATGAATTTGCTGCGGCCGTGAAAGGTTTCGCGCACCAGGCCGTCGACGAAGCCGACTACCATCTCCACGCCCGCCTGGAACTTGCCGGGCACGCCCGGGGTCGCGCGGCGCGCGGTGCGGATGAAGAAGAACAGGAACAATGCCGACAACAGCAGCGTGAAAAGCACGCTGTCGATGTTGATCACCATGAACTTGCCCTCTCCGACGTGCCACTGGAGATGATGCAGATGGTGCTGGATGTATTCGGTGGCCCCACCGCCGCTGTCGGGTGTCTGACTGGCGGTTTCGATGGCAGTGTTGTCAGCGATCACGCGTTAACCCTTGTTGTCCGACGTCTTGCGTATTGATTTGAGTGCAACGAAATTCAGTGCCAGCAGGTAGGCCAGCAATCCCGCGGCCAACCCGACCAGCATCGGCAACGGCGGCAAGCGCCAGACTGCCAATCCCATCGCGAAGATCGAGATCGCGACCACCCACTTCGACACCACCCCCAGCAACAACCTGCTGAGGGCGATGCGTGCCGGGACGATGCCCGCCAGCGCGGTGTTCGCGGCCAGCGCATTGCCCAACACCATCGCCAACCCGCCAATGCCTGCCGCCAGCGCATGCCGCGGACCTTGCAAGAAGAAGGCCAGCGCAACCGGCACTGCGACGACAGCCTGGATCACCACCGCTTTCAGTGCCGAGCGGCGGCCCGCGGCGATGGGATCGTGCACGCGAGGCCTTGTTCAGCTGTGGAAAAAAGGACGGAAACCGTCCTGCGAAGCCGCAAAAGTATAGCAGGCGGCTGTTTTCAGCGGCAACCAGCAAGTGGAGAAAAAATCGTGCGTAGCAGTGAAAAAAACCGCGGACTGGTACCGAAATTGAAGCCTTGCTCGCGTGCGAGGGGCCTGCGGAACCTTTTTCCTGCGGCCCCTGTCAGTTTCAGTAGGCCCGCCTCCCACATCCTCGTCGATCCTCGGGTGGGCCCCGGAAGCCCCGGCGTGAGCCGGGGCTTCGACTTGTCGGGTGCTGGAATCCGTTTTTTCGTAGGAGTGGCTTTAGCCGCGAGCTTTAATTCGCACGCCATCCTGCACTCAGAGCTCGCGGCTAAAGCCGCTCCTGCGAAATGCGGTGCAGCCCAATACGGTCAATCCGCTTCCCAGCGGATGTCGGCATTCCCGTGCGCCGCCAGCCCTTCCTTCAGCGCATCCAGCAACGCGGACGACGCACCGGCATCGGCTAGCGCGAGGAAGGTGTCGTTGTCGACGTAGTAATCGCGATCGTTCCTGGATTCTTCCTCCAACTGCGCGATCAGCAGATCGAGGTCGTGTTGGCTGACCTCGCCAAGCAGGCGGTCGTCGGCTTTATCGTAGAGCTTGGGCATGGCGTTCTCCTTGTTTAAGACCGCGCTGGTTCAGACCACGATGTTGCAGGCCGCGATTATTTCTTCTTTGGGATGTAAAGATCGGTGATGGTGCCTTCGTAGACCTCCGCGGCCATGCCGACCGACTCGCTCAGGGTCGGATGCGGATGGATGGTGTGGCCGATGTCGCCGGCCTCGCAGCCCATTTCGATGGCGAGCGCGATTTCCGCGATCAGTTCGCCCGCATGCACGCCAACGATGCCGCCACCGATGACGCGATGCGTGGCTTTATCGAATATCAATTTAGTGAAGCCTTCGGTGCGGCCCAAGCCGAACGCGCGACCACTGGCGGCCCACGGGAATTTGCCGACACCGACCTGCAGGTTCTTGGCTTTCGCTTCGATTTCGGTGACGCCGACCCAGGCAATCTCCGGATCGGTGTATGCCACCGACGGAATCACGCGTGCGATCCACTCTTTCTTCTCGCCCGAGGCGACCTCGGCGGCGAGCTTGCCTTCATGCGTGGCCTTGTGCGCGAGCATCGGCTGGCCGATCACATCGCCGATGGCGAGGATGTGCGGCACGTTGCTGCGCATCTGCCGATCGACCGGGATCAGGCCGCGCTCGTCGACCCGCACGCCGGCCTTGTCGGCATCGAGCTTGTCGCCATTGGCATTGCGGCCGACCGCGACCAGCACGCGATCGTATGTTGCTCTCTCCGGCTGGCTTGCGCCCTCGAACGCGCAAGTAATTCCAGTTTTCTCCGCCTTCGCTTCAACCACCTTGGTCTTGAGGTGGATGGCGACGCCTTGCTTCTCCAATCGATCAGCCAATGGCTTGACCAGATCGGTGTCTGCGCCGGGCATCAACTGTTCCATGAACTCGACCACTGTGACGGCGCTGCCCAGCGCGCGATACACCGTCGCCATTTCCAGGCCGATGATGCCGCCGCCGACCACCAGCAAGGTCTTCGGCACATCGGCGAGTTCGAGCGCATCGGTCGAATCCATCACGCGCGCGTCGTCCCAAGGGAAGCCGGGCAGTTTCACCGGCTGCGAACCGGCGGCGATGATGCAGTGCTCGAAGCGCAGCAGTTGCGTCTTGCCGGCAGCGTCCGCAATTTCAAGTTCGTTCGCGGACACGAACTTCGCACTGCCCTGCACCACGCGCACCTTGCGCTGTTTGGCCATGCCACTCAGTCCCTTGCTGAACTGGCCGACGACCTTGTTCTTGTAATCACGCAACTTGTCGAGCGTGATTTTCGGCTTGCCGAAATCGACGCCGTAGTCGCTGGCGTGCGCGGCCTGTTCGATCACATCGGCGGCATGCAGCAACGCTTTTGATGGAATGCAGCCGACGTTGAGGCAGACGCCGCCGAGCGCGGCGTAGCGCTCGATCAGTACGGTGTCGAGGCCGAGATCTGCTGCACGGAAAGCCGCGGTGTATCCACCGGGGCCGGCGCCGATGACGACGGTGTGGCAGGTGATGTCGGGGGCTTTGCCGGTGCTGGCTGCAGCTGACGGCGCTGGCGTTTTTTCTTTTTCCGACGGCGTGGATTGTTGCGCAGTGGCGGAAGCGTGCGCGGGATTGCTTACCTCTGCCTCCGGGAGAGGTCGCCGCGCAGCAGCGGATGAGGGTGTGCCCTTTCCAGTCGCAGGGATCGCTCCCTGGCTAGTCACTTTTCCGCCCTCATCCGCCCTTCGGGCCCCTTCTCCCGGAGGGAGAAGGGAAGAATCGCCTTCGGCTTCAAGGATCGCAACGACAGACCCTTCCGACAACTTGTCGCCAACCTTGACCTTCAATTCCTTGACGACACCCGCTGCCGACGAAGGCACTTCCATCGTCGCCTTGTCCGACTCCAGCGTCAGCAGACCCTGATCGTTGGCGACGCTGTCGCCGACTGCGACCAGCACTTCGATCACCGGCACGCCGTCGTAGCCACCGATATCGGGAACCTTGATTTCGATCGTGGGCATTTTGGTTTCCTTCAAATCGGTTCGTCACGAATACTGAAAGTCGTTATCGCTCGTCATTCCAGCGCAAGCTGGAACCCATCTTGATGCTGCCCTTCCGTCGGAAGCCAGGATCAAAATGGATCCCAGCGTGCGCTGGGATGACGGAAAGGTTGATCAGTCCTTCCGGTATTCGATAGGTCTTATGGCCCGCTACAACAACACCCGCCTGAAATCCGCCAGCACCTGCGCAAGATAGGCGTTGAAACGAGCAGCTTCCGCGCCGTCGATGACGCGGTGGTCCCATGACAGCGACAGCGGCAGGATGAGGCGGGGCGCGAATTCTTTTCCATTCCACACTGGCCGCGTGCTGCTGCGGCAGACGCCGAGGATCGCGACTTCCGGCGCGTTGATTATCGGCGTGAAGTACGTACCGCCGATGCCGCCCAGCGACGAGATCGAAAAACAGCCGCCCTGCATCTGTTCGGGCTTGATCTTGCCGTCGCGCGCAAGGCCGGCAAGCTCGCCCATCTCTTTGGCGATTTCCGTCACGCCCTTGCGATCGGCGTCGCGGATCACGGGGACCATCAGGCCGTTCGGCGTGTCGGCGGCGAAACCAATGTGGAAATATTTCTTGAGGACGAGATTGTCGCCATCGAGACTGGCATTGAAGTTGGGAAACTTCTGCAGCGCCGCGACGCAGGCCTTGACCAGGAAAGCGAGCATGGTGACTTTAGTGCCCGTGCCTGCTCCATCCATGCGTGCTCCGTCCTTGCTCGCGGCTTCCTTGTTGAGTTGCACGCGTAGCGCTTCAAGTTCGGTGATGTCGGCGTCTTCGTGGTTGGTGACGTGCGGGATGCTGACCCAGTTGCGGTGCAGGTTGGCGCCGGTGAGTTTCTTGATGCGCGACAGCGGCTTGCTTTCCACCTCGCCGAACTTGGCGAAATCGACCTTGGGCCACGCAATGATGTTGAGCCCGCCCAGCGACGCGCCGCCAACCGCTGCGGCACCACCACCGGCCAGCGCGCCCTTGACGAAACCCTGCACGTCTTCCTTGCTGATGCGGCCGCCGCGCGAGGAGCCGGTGACGTGCGCGAGATCGACGCCGAGTTCGCGCGCGAACAGGCGCACGGCGGGACTTGCGTAAGGCACTTTGCCAGGCAACAGCGCTTCGGCATCGAAGCGGAGCGGCGGCAGTCCTGCGCCCATCGGCGCGGATGCTGCAGTTGCAGTTGCAGTTGCAGGCTGCGCTGCGCCGCCGGCCTGCGCGTCTATCGATGCCTGCGCGATGTTGTCGGGCTTTGCGGTGACGGCGACGGGCTCGACCTTCGGGTCATCGGAAGTCTTGACCTCTCCTTGGGGGAGAGGTCGCTGGGCAGCAGGTGAGGGTGTGTCGTTTGCGGGCGTACGGCTCGCTCCTTGCCCAGTCGCTTTTCCGCCCTCATCCGCCCTTCGGGCACCCTCTCCCGAGGGGAGAAGGGAAGCTGCATCGCCGCTTTCGATCACCGCCACGACACTGCCTTCCTTGACCGAATCGCCGACCTTGATCCTGAGTTCCTTGACCACGCCGCCGAACGGCGCAGGCACTTCCATCGTTGCCTTGTCCGATTCCAATGTGACGAGTCCCTGGTCCTTGGCGACGGTATCGCCGACCGCGACCAGCACCTCGATCACGGGCACGCCGTCGTAATCACCGATATCGGGGACGCGTGCTTCCTTGAGCTCGGCCATGCGGCACTCCAGGGTACAGAGGGGATCGCCATTGTGGCCGGAGAGAGGTTAAGGGGACAAATACGCCAGCAAAAACTTGTGGTCGCAGGGTGGGCTTCGGCCATTCCACGCGGAATGTGATCTGAAAGAAAGCGCCCTCATCCGCTCGTGATTGGCATTGCAACCGTAAAGTCTACGAGGGCACCTTCTCCCGATGGGAGAAGGGAACGGCATTTGCATTTCGCTTTCAACGATGCAGCTAAAACAACGATGTGGTCTGCAGACCCGAACCGCGGCGGCACCGAAGGGCCGCGGAGCAGGCTTGTCAGTTCTTGTCGCGGTTGTCGCGCTTAGTCTCGGGCCGGACCTCAAGCAGGTTCAGCGGCTGCCCGTTATGGCGATACTCCAGCGCATTGTCGATGCGTTCCAACGCTTCCATCCTGTTGCACAGCAACTCGGCATTGCGCTCGAGTGCTTTGGCCCGCGGTTCGACGCGCGCCTCGATCAGCCTGTCCATGTTCTCCATGCGCTTCAGCTGCGCGGTGTCGCCAGCGAACGCCGCACGGATGGCGCCGCCGACGATGTCGCCCATCAGGCTCGGCAACGCATCCTTGACCGCCGCGCCGATGCCTTCGCCGATGTCCTCGCCGTTGAAACGATTGGGCGTAACCGAACGCGCGAGACGCGCATCGAGCTGCGTGCGCGCCTTGGCCAGTTTGGCGCGTGTTTCGGCCGGATTGCGGCTGAAGCCCGCGGCGACTTCGCCCAGCGTGGTGAAGGCGATCTCGGCCGCATCACGACCGATCTGCTGCGCCAGCGGCATGGTGGCGCGCGCGTCGCGCTCGTAGGCGATGACGCGGGCACGGTCGGCCGGACTCAGCGCGACCCACGTGTCGTCGACGAACAACTCGCCCTTGCGCATCAGGATGGTCCGCGGCGCGCCCGACTCGCGGGTGAAGATCACGCTGCGGTCGGTCAGTGCGAATTCGTAATCGCTTTCCACGTCGCAGCTGATTTCACGAGCGCTCGTGGTTGCGGACGTCGCCAGCAACGCCACTGCGAATGAAGCAAGCACCATGCCACGCATCGTCGTTTCTCCCTTGGTTGCCGGCATGTTGGCCGATCCGATCGTGCGCGTCCCATGCCGGTCGGAGCCATGACCTTCGTCATGACGGCTTCCTGCACTGCAACCGTGCGCACGGACCGCGCATCTTTCACGATGTGGGCACCCCCGACCCACCGTCACGGAGAGTGTGATGCGGTGTTTACAGCATGTCTTGTGGCGCGGCGCGATGGCGCTGGGGCTGATGGTTGCAGGCGTGGCCGGCGGCTATGGCTTGCAGGAAGAGCCGCTGCGTTCCGGGCAGTCGGTCGAAGTGTGTCCGGAGCAGATTGCCGACCGGACCACGGGCCTGCAAATCACATGCATCGAGCGTGCGGATGGACACACGCGTATCCGGGTTCTACGCGCCTGAGACGTCGGTCATCGTCGTGCACGTACGCATCCCGAGCGGCATCGCTGCAACATCGCTCATCGACGTGCATGCCTGAC
>JALYOU010000307.1 GCA_030856725.1 Pseudomonadota bacterium | reverse complement strand
GTCTGCGCCCGCGGCGGCACCCGCCGCGCCGACGGCCGAACCGGCCGAGCCTGCGGCCACTGAAACAAACGCATCAGCCGAGTAAACGATGATGCCCGAGACTGCGAACTTCCTCGCGCGCTGCCGGTCGAAGCCATCGCTGTCTTGATCAAACCGCCGGCCCAATCTTGCGGCCGGCGTTTCTTTATCCGACATTTGCTGTCCGTGTCAGACCCTCTGAAAACCCGGTTTCTTGTTCGTCATTCCTGCGGCTTTCAACAGCCGGATGGCTCGTCAAGCGGGGAGCCAGCGACTTAGCTTTCATGGCATGAAGTCACTGGTCCGCGCTTCGCGGGATGACGGTTCAACACACCATTTGCCTTTGAGTTCCTGATCCAACCTCCGGAGTGATTGCGATGAACAAGCGCCTAGCCCTGCTGATGCTGGTCCTGCTGCCGCTGATGGCATGCAACAAACAAGACGCCGACGCCGTCGCAACGACCGACGCCACAACACCCGTGGCCGGCGCCGCCCCGACCGCCGAAGCCTCCGTGACGCCGCCCGCCGAAGATCCGAACATCGCCGCCGCAGCCGACGCCATCGCCGCATCCGCCGCCACGGCCGCCGCCGCTGGCCCGGCGCTTGTGCCGGGCACCGACTACAGCGAGATTCCCAACGGCCAGCCCTACCGACCGCTCGACGGCAAGATCGAGGTCGTCGAAGTCTTCGCGTACTGGTGCGGCCATTGCGCCAGCTTCCAGCCGCTGGTGGACGCGTGGAAGCGCAAGTTGCCGGCCGATGTGCGCTTCACCTACGTGCCGCTGTCCGGCGGCCCCGCGGATTCGTTGTCGCGCGCGTATTTCGCGGCGGAAACGTCGAACCAGCTGGACAAGACCCACAACGCGATCTTCAACGCGATCCATCTGAACCGCACGCTGACACAACGACCGACGCCTGAAGAAATCGCCGCCGTGGTCGGCAAGGAGGGTGTGGATGGCAAGACGTTTGCCGATGCCATGAACGGCTTCGCCATCGGTGGCCACCTCAACCGCGCCCAGCAGTTCGCCATGCGCAGCGGCGTGGACAGCACTCCGACGCTGGTCGTCGACGGCAAGTACCGGGTACAGGGCAAGACGCTGGAAGATGCGCTGCGCATCGCCAACCAGCTGATCGCGCAACAGCGTGCGGCGAAATCCTGACGCCACACGGGTTCGACCTTCACGGGTTATGTTCATCGCACCGGCCGACAATGAGGCGGCCGGCGTTTTCCCTCCGAAGTTCGTCTTTTGCGCTTGTCGCGCAGGTTGATCCCATGAGCAAGCGTTTCCTGTTATCCGTGTTGCTGCTGTTCGCGCCCGTGGCCAGCTGGGCCTCTTCGCCCTCGCCTGCGCTGGTTGCCGGCACCGATTACGAGCTCATCGAAAACGGCCAGCCGTTCGAGCCGCTCGCCGGCAAGATTGAAGTGGTCGAAGTGTTCGGCTACTGGTGCCATGTCTGTGCCGATTTCCAGCCGCTGGTCAATGCATGGAAAGGGAAATCGTCCAAGGATGTGCGCTTCACGTACGCGCCGCTGGAAGCCATGCCGGGCGACCAGTTCGCGCGCAGCTATTACGCCGCCAAGGCAACCGGCGCGTTGACACGTACCCACAACGCCGTGTTCAACGCCGTGCATGCACAGCGCACGCTGCCGAAGAATCCGACGGCGGCCGAGCTCACCGAGTTCTACGTCGCGCGCGGCGCCAACGCCAAGACCTTCGCTGCCGCGCTGAAAAGCGCTGCTACCACGGCCAGCGTTAACCGCGCGCGCGAGTTCGCCACGCGTAGCAACGTGCCGGGCACGCCATCGGTGATCGTCAACGGCAAGTACCGGGTGCTCGGACGCAGCCTGCAGGACATCTTGCGTATCACCGATGCATTGATCGCGCAGATCCGTCATGGACAAGGCCCCGCGGCCAAGCGCTGAGGCGCAGGTCCCACGCCCCGCATGAGCAAGGCCAAAGCGAAACGCCGGCTCAAGCTGCTCAGCGCCAACATCCAGGCCGGTTCCAGTACGCGCCGCTACAGCGACTACGCCACGCGCAGCTGGTCGCACGTGTTGCCGGCCGGCAACAAGCGCGGCGCGCTGGACACCATCGCGGAGCTCGCCAGCGAGCACGACATCGTCGGCCTGCAGGAAAGCGATCCGGGCAGCTGGCGTTCGGGCTTCACCAACCAGACCCACTATCTCGCCGAGCAGGGCGGCTTCAACTACTGGAGTCACCAGCCCAACCGCCGCGTCGGCAACGTCGCGTCCAGTGCCAATGGCCTGCTGAGCAAACTCGAACCCGTCGAAGTGATCGACCATCCCCTGCCCGGCCGCATCTCCGGACGCGGCGTGCTGATGGCGCGCTTCGGCAATGGCGACGAAGGCCTCACGATCGCGGTCGCGCACCTGTCACTGGGCGCGCAATCGCGGCGCTCGCAGTTGTCGTTCATCGCCGAACTTCTGGCCGATCATCCGCATGCGGTGCTGATGGGCGATTTCAACTGCGGGCACGATTGTGCCGAGATGCAGATCCTGTACCGGCAGACCCGGCTGCAGCCGCCGATCCATACCGTGCCGACGTTCCCGAGCTGGCGTCCGTTGCGCGCGATCGACCACATCCTGCTGGCCAAGGATCTGGATTGCGCATCGTTGAAGGCGTTTCCGGCGGCGCTGTCGGATCACCTGGCACTGTCGATCGAGCTCGACGTGCCGCAGGCCGCTTTGCGCACGTAGTCTCGCATCGCAACAAGTTCCATTCACAGTTGAAATTTTTGATTCACAAAGCGTCGGCTATATTCGACCGATGCCGATCATCAAGCCCCGCATCCTGCTCGCCGCGCTGCTCGTCGTTGGTATCAATGCAGCCGCTGGTTTACAAGCAAACGCGCAGTCTCATGACCCCGCCTTTCGCGCCGCGCTGGAAGCCGCCGAACGTGGCCAGCCGGCGCCGGCCAACCTCGCATCGCATCCCTTGTACGGGTGGCTGGAATACGCGACGCTCCGGCGCAACATTGACACGCTGTCGAACGCGCAGGCGCAGGCATTTTTGTCGCGGTACAACGGGCAAGCCGTGGTTGAAGCGTTCCGCGAAATCTGGCTGCCCGCGTTGTCACGGCGAGAAGACTGGTCCGCGTTCCGCGCCGCATGGAAACCTGGCATCGACAGCGAAACCTTGCGCTGCGCCGAGTTGAACGCACGCCAGGCCACAGGCGCAGCCGATGCGCAATGGGTGCGCGATGCGCAGGCGTTGTGGCGCACGGGCAAACCACTGCCCGGTGCGTGCGATGACGTGTTCGCACTGCTCGCGGTCAAGGGCGGACTCACCCCCGCGCTGCGCTGGGAACGCATCGAGCTCGCGGCCGCCGAAGTGCAACCTTCCGTGATCCGTTCGGCAGCGCGCGGCCTGCCCGCCGATGAAGTTGCACTCGCCAATGATTACGCCGCCTTCCTTGAAGCCGTACACGAGCGCGCACTGACCTGGCCGAAAACGCCGCGTAGTCGGTTGGTTGCATCGCACGGACTTGCGCGTCTGGCGAAATCCTCGCCCGTTGCCGGCGAAGCGCAGTTGCCGAAATATGCCGGCGCGTTGGGCTTCACCGAAGCCGATCGCGGCCGTGTGCTGTACCAGGCCGCGTTGCAGACCGTCGCCTCTTACGAACCAGATTCTGCGCGACGATTGAACGCGGTGCCTGAAAGCGCCTACGACGAACGCCTGCACGAATGGCGCGTGCGCGACGCGATGGCGCGCAGCGACTGGCGCGCAGCGCTGGCCGCGATCCGCAAGATGGGCGCGAAACAACGTGGCGACTCGCGCTGGACGTATTTCGAGGCACGGCTTGCCGAAATGACCGGCGACAAGACCGGCGCGCAGCGGCTGTACCGTGAGGCCGCTCGCAAGCCGGAGTTCCACGGCTTCCTTGCCGCCGATCGTGTCGACCAGCCGTACGCGCTATGTCCGCTGATCCCGAACGAATCTGCCGCTGCGAAAAATGCCATCGCGCGCGACCCGGCGATCGTGCGTGCGATGGCCTTGTTCAAGCTGGACCGCAACGGCTGGGCGGTGCGCGAATGGAACGACGCGTTGTCCGGGTACGACGACAACAAGCGCCGCATCGCGGTAGCCGTGGCGCAGGACAACGGTTGGTACGACCGCGCGGTGTTCTCGTTGGCGAAGACGCCTTCGTCGGTGACCAACGCTGACGACTTGCGCCTGTACCACCTGCGCTTTCCCTTGAACCACGAGGCGACGATCCGCCGCGAAGCCGCGAAGAACAACATCGATCCCGCATGGATCGCTGCCGAGATCCGCGCTGAAAGCATCTTCAATCCGCGCGCGCGTTCCAGCGCCAACGCAATGGGCCTGATGCAGGTGCTGCCCAGCACGGGCGCTGCCACCGCGCGCCGCATCGGCCTGCC
>JALYOU010000271.1 GCA_030856725.1 Pseudomonadota bacterium | reverse complement strand
AATCCGATCAACCTGGTGCGCGCGACCTTGCGCGGCCTGACCCAGATGCACTCGCCAACCCAGATTGCGGCCAAGCGCGGCAAGAAGGTGGAGGACCTTCACCATGGCTAAGAAAAGCAAAGTGACCGAAGGGGGCACCGTCAAGGTGCGTCTGGTCAAAGGTCTGCGCGGCTCGCAGGCGCGTCACCGTTTGTCGGTGAAGGCGTTGGGTCTTGGCAAGTTGAACGATGTGCGCGAGTTGAAAGACAGCCCGCAAGTGCGCGGCCTGATCAACAAGGTGCATTACCTGGTCCAGGTCGAGGAGTAATCATCATGCGTCTCAATACACTCAAGCCGGCAGACGGCGCGCGCGAAGATCGCAAGCGCGTCGGTCGCGGTATCGGTTCTGGCCTGGGCAAGACCTGCGGCCGCGGCCACAAGGGCTCGTTCGCCCGCGCCGGCAAGGGCAAGATCAAAGCGGGCTTCGAAGGCGGCCAGATGCCGATGCAGATGCGTCTGCCGAAGGTCGGCTTCCGCTCCAAGCTCAAGAACGACGTTGCTGAAGTGATGTTGTACAAGCTCGAGCAGATCGAAGGCGACACCGTTGATTTCGCAACGCTGCGTGCGGCCAAGCTGGTGCCGAGCACGGCCAAGCGGGCCAAGATCGTCAAGAAGGGCGAGATCACCAAGAAGTTCGTCCTGAAAGGCGTAACGGCCACCGCGGGCGCCAAGGCGGCGATTGAAGCGGCCGGCGGAAAGTTCGAGGAGTAATCGAAGCATGGGGCGCAGCGGCAAGGCAATGGGAAATATCGGCGGCGGTCTCGGCAAGTTCGCCGAGTTGCGCTCACGCCTGTTGTTCGTAGTCGGCGCGCTCATCGTCTATCGCATCGGGTGCTACATCCCGGTGCCGGGCGTCAATCCCGAAGCCATGCTGCAGCTGATGGAAGCGCAGGAAGGCACCATCGTTGATATGTTCAACATGTTCTCCGGCGGTGCTCTGGAGCGCTTCAGCCTGTTCGCGCTAAACGTGATTCCGTACATCTCGTCGTCGATCATCGTGCAGCTGTGCTCGCAGATCTTCCCGAGCCTGAAAGCCATCCAGAAGGAAGGCGAATCGGGACGTCGCAAGATCACGCAATGGTCGCGCATGGGCGCGGTGCCGCTCGCCGTCTTCCAAGCCGCCGGCATTGCAGTCGCGTTGCAGAGTTCCGGCGCCAGCAATGGCATTCCGGTGGTCTATACCCCCGGCCCCGGCTTCGTGCTGACCGCGGTGATCGCATTGACCGCAGGCACCATGTTCCTGATGTGGATGGGCGAGCAGATCACCGAGCGTGGCGTCGGCAACGGCGTCTCGCTGATCATCTTCGCCGGCATCGTTGCGGGCCTGCCGAGCGCAGTGCTGGGCACCCTGACGCAGGTGCGTAATGGTGAAATGAGTTCGTTGGCAGTGATTTTCATCCTGCTGATCGTTTTGGTGTTTACTTATTTCGTGGTGTTCGTGGAGCGCGGACAGCGACGGGTGACCGTCAACTACGCGCGTCGCCAAGGCGGCCGCAGCGCCTACATGAACCAGAGTTCGTTCCTGCCGTTGAAGCTGAACATGGCCGGCGTGATTCCGGCCATCTTCGCGTCGAGCATCATCATGTTCCCGGCCACGGCCGCGCAATGGTTCAGCCAGTCGACGACCGGCTCCACCTCCGTGCTGCAACGGGTCGCGCAGGCGCTGTCGCCGGGTGAGCCGCTGCACATGATCGTGTTCGCGGCGTTGATCGTCGGCTTCGCGTTCTTCTACACCGCGCTGGTGTTCAATTCGCAGGAAACCGCGGACAACCTCAAGAAGTCGGGCGCACTAATTCCGGGTATCCGCCCGGGCAAGGCAACGGCCGATTACATCGATGGTGTGCTGACGCGGCTCACCGCCGCAGGCGCCGCCTACCTCGTGCTGGTCTGCCTGTTGCCGGAGATCATGCGCACCCAGATGGGTACCTCGTTCTACTTTGGCGGCACCTCGCTGCTCATCGTGGTCGTGGTGGTCATGGATTTCATCGCCCAAATCCAGGCGCATCTCATGTCGCACCAGTATGAGAGCCTGCTGAAGAAGGCCAATTTGAAGGGGGGAGCCAGAGCACGCTGACGCGGCATGCCGCATCGCTCTGGCG
>JALYOU010000233.1 GCA_030856725.1 Pseudomonadota bacterium | reverse complement strand
GCATCCAGCAACGCAAGCGGCGTGCGTTCGCCGATCGCCATCGCTTCGCCGGCATGGCCTGCGTAATCGGCACAGGTGATCGCGCAATCGGCGATGGGCAGCTGCCACGGCCCGATCATCTGGTCGCGCGCGGTCAGGCCGCCGACGCTGCGGTCGCCGATGGTGACGAGGAAGTTTTTTGCGGCGACGGTGGGGTGTGCGAGGACGCGCAAGGCGACGTCGTGCAGATTGAGCGTGGTGGAGTCGAATTGGTTCCAGCGCGTCTGAGGAATACGCTGCGTGTCGCGATGCATCTTCGGTGGCTTGCCGAAGAGGATGTCCATTGGAAGGTCGATGGGGTGGTTGCTTCCTTCTCCCGAGGGGAGAAGGGAAGAAGCGGAAACGCCATAACCGACGACAAGCCGCTCTTCCGCGGTCGCCGTCCCCACCACCGCAAACGGACACCGCTCGCGCAAACAGATCGCCGCGAACTCGGCGACGCGCTCCTGCGGCACGCCGAGCACGTAGCGTTCCTGCGATTCGTTGCACCACAGCTGCATTGGCGACAGCGACGGGTCGTCGCTCGGCACCTTGTCGAGATCGATCACGCCGCCGACGCCGGAATCGTGCAGCAACTCCGGAATCGCATTCGACAAGCCACCCGCGCCAACATCGTGGAACCACAGGATCGGATTGCGTTCACCGAGCGCGACGCAGCGGTCAATCACTTCCTGGCAGCGGCGCTCCATCTCGGGGTTGTCGCGCTGCACGGATGCGAAGTCGATATCTTCGGCAGTGTCGCCCGACGCCACGGAACTGGCCGCGCCACCTCCGAGCCCGATCAGCATCGCCGGGCCACCGAGCACGATCACCGCATCGCCAGCGGACAGCGTTTTCTTCTCGACCATGGGGCGGTCGATCGCGCCGAGTCCGCCGGCCAGCATGATCGGTTTGTCGTAGGCGCGCGTCAGCACGCTTCCATCGGGCGCGCTGGCCTCGCGCAATTCGAAGCTGCGGAAATAGCCGGTCAGGTTGGGACGCCCGAACTCGTTGTTGAATGCGGCCGCGCCGATGGGGCCGTCGAGCATGATCTCGAGCGCCGGGGCCATGCGCGGATTCAACGCGCGCGGCTGTTCCCAGGGTTGCGGCAACGTCGGAATGCGCAAGTGCGAAACGCTGAAACCGCTCAGGCCCGCTTTCGGTTTTCCGCCGCGCCCGGTCGCACCCTCGTCGCGGATTTCACCGCCGGCACCGGTGGACGCGCCTGCGAACGGCGAGATGGCGGTCGGGTGGTTGTGGGTTTCGACCTTGATGCAGAAGGCGCTGGGTTGCACGGCTTCAGCGCGGTATTCGTGGCTGTCAGCGTCGGGCCGGAAGCGCTGCGCGGAATAGCCTTCGATCACCGCCGCGTTGTCGCTGTAGGCCGACAGCGTGTGCTCCGGCGTCTGCGCGTGCGTGTTGCGGATCATCTTGAACAGTGAGTGCGGCTGCTGTTTGCCGTCGACGGTCCACGATGCGTTGAATATCTTGTGCCGGCAGTGCTCGGAATTGGCCTGCGCGAACATCATCAGTTCGACATCGGAAGGATCGCGGCCGAGCTCGCCGAAGCGCAGGCGCAGGTAGTCGATTTCGTCGTCGGCCAGCGCCAGGCCCAGGCGTGTGTTGGCGGCTTCCAGTTGCGCGAGTGGAATGCGTTCGAGCTGGCCGCGTTGCGGCGTGGCGAACAACGCGCTGGCTTCGTTGCGATCGGCCAGCAATGATTGCGTCATGGGGTCGTGCAGCGCTTTCGCCAGCTGCGCTTCCGTCGCGGAATCAGGCGACCAGCCGTCCATATCGATGCGCATGCCACGCTCAACGCGTTTGATGCGCAGTCCCGCCCCATGCAGCAACTCGGTGGCCTTGCTGGCCCACGGCGACAACGTGCCCAGGCGCGGCGCGACGAAGCGCGAGATGGCATCGGTCGGCAACGGTTCGAATGCGTCGTCGGCCTGCAGGATGCGATGCAACGCGTCGCGATCGATGGCCGCATCAGGCTGCGGCTCGATCCAGTACGTCCACCACGCGCCGGTGACGCGGATGCCGGGGTGCAGGGTCTGGAGTCGGGTTTCGAGACGTTCGCGGCGGAACGGCGACAGGGCGGGAAGGCCCTCGAGGACGATCATGTCCGGGTAGACCGTGGCACGGGGTGCGTAGTGTAACGAAGCCGGCGCGAGGCCGGTTTGGTCGGGCTACATGCGCAGGCAGGTTTGCGATGTGGGAGCGACGGAAGTCGCGATTGGATACACCAGCCGCGACTTCCGTCGCTCCCGCATCGGCGTATCAGGCGCCGGTGGCGGGCTTGGCAGCGGTTTCAGTCGCCATCTTGTCCAGTGCCGCGCGCATTTCGGCCGGCGGCATGTAACCGGGCAGCTGTTTGCCGTCGCTGTTGATCAGCATCGGCGTGCCGGTGAGGCCAATGCGCTGGCCGAGGTCGTATTGCATCGTCACCGGGTTGGTGCAGTCCTTCATCGCGATGTTGCGCCCGGCCTTGGCGTCCGTCAGCGCCTTCTTGCGGTCGGTCGCACACCACACCGCGATCATCTTCTTGTGGTCGGGGCTGCCCAGGCCCATGCGCGGGAAGGCGAGGTATTCGATGGCGATGCCCTGGCGGTTGTATTCGGCGATGTCACCGTGCAGCTTCTGGCAGTAGCCGCATTCGATGTCGGTGAACACGCTCAACGTGTACTTGGGATTAGGCGGTGCGAAGACGATGCGGTCACTGGCGGGGATGGTCTTGAGCAGTTCGCGACGCACCTTGCCGAGGCTGGCCTGGCTGAGGTCGGTTTTTGTCGTGGTGTCGAACAGGTTGCCCTGCAGCAGGTAGCGGCCGTCGTCGGAGATGTAGATCGTCTGGCCGGCTACCACCACTTCGCGGAAACCCGGCACCGGCGCTACGCCGACGTGGTCGATCTTGACCTGCGCATTGAGCTTGCGGATCGCCTCCACCGCGCGCGCATCGGGTGTGCCTGCGGCGGGTTTGGGCGCTTGCGCCGTGTCTGCGGCCTTGGATTCGGCGCCGGGCTTTGCGGCAACCGCAGGCGACGGCGACTGGGCGCAGGCTGACAGGCTGAGGGTGCCGAGCAGCACGACGGAGGCGAGACGATTCATGTGGAATCCTGGAAGGCGATGAGTGGATGGACCGCGTGGCACCGGATTGGTTCGGTCGCGGCCTAGCAAAGGCGCGCTGAATTCTCGCATACGCGAAGCGAGCTCTTTTTTAGGCGCGCCTCTAAGGCGCGCCGAGGCTTACGGGTAGGCCCTTCGTGCCTGGGAGGTGCTGCTACAGGAAGCATCACCCGCGCGGGTGATGCTTGGCATGCAGCTGCTTCAATTGCTCGCGCGCCACCAGCGTGTAGATCTGCGTGGTCGAGAGCGAGCTGTGGCCGAGCAGCAGCTGCAATACGCGCAGATCGGCGCCGCGGTTCAGCAAGTGCGTGGCGAAGCTGTGGCGCAGGCCGTGCGGGCTGATGCGTTTGGGGTCAATGCCGACGGCGGCGGCATGGCGTTTCACCAGTTGCCAGAACTGCTGGCGCGATGGTGTCTCGTGGCGGGGTCGCGTGTCACTTTTCTGTCGACCGCTCTTGCGCTCAAGCCTGTCGCCCCCAGCGACGAGGAACAATCCTTCCGCATGGCGGTTGCCCGCGAGCACCGGGCGCGATTCCGCCACATAACGCTCCAGCCAGTGCTGCGCCTCCTCGCCCAGCGGCACCAGCCGCTCCTTGCCGCCCTTGCCGGTGACGCGCAGCACGCCTTGGCGAAGGTTGACGGCGTTGCCCGGCAGCGTGACCAGCTCGCTCACGCGCAGGCCGGCCGCGTACATCAGTTCCAGCATCGTCCGGTCGCGCAGGCCGAGCGGTGTTTCGATGTCGGGCGCGGACAGCAGCGCGTCGATTTCACTTTCCGACAGCGCCTTCGGCAAGGAGCGCGGCAGCTTGGGCGGGTCGAGCAGCGCGGTCGGGTCGTCGCTGCGGATGCCGCGCCGAACGCGATGTGCATAGAAGGCGCGCAGCGACGACAACAGGCGCGCATTGCTGCGCGCGGAATAGCCGTGGTTGGTGCGGTATTCGAGATACTTGAACAGTTGCGCGCGGTCGGCGTGGGCCAGTGCCCCGCCGGCTACGTTGCGCCAGCGCGCGAAACCGGCGAGATCGCTGCGGTAGCTGTCCAGCGTGGCTTGGGCGAGACCGCTTTCAGCCCAGATCGCGTCGATGAATTCCGTGATCATGGCCGCGTCGGCATCGGGCAGATCCGGCGCGCGCATGGCTTGCATGCGGCGTTCGGTAGTGGTGGTTCTAGGCATGGCGCGAGCTTAGCGGACATGTGGGTGGAGGCCTGGTACAACCATGTTCATGCCAATCCCGACTTTATGGCTCGTCATTCCCGCGTAGGCGGGAACCCAGTGACTCGAGTCTTGAAAAGCCAAGGTCGCTGGTTCCCGCTTTCGCGGGAATGACGAACAAAAGAAACATCTCAGGCGTGGGCCATGGCTCACCCGCGTTTATCCTTTCAGCATGAATGCAACTGCTTCAACACCAC
>JALYOU010000227.1 GCA_030856725.1 Pseudomonadota bacterium | reverse complement strand
AACGGGCGATCAGCGCTTCAAGGCTAGTGCCTTCGACGACCTCGGCGAGATGCATCGCGCCGTGCGAGTCGTAGGCACGCACGGACAACAGGCGCGAACGCTGCTGTTCCGGGATGTCGTTGCGCAGGACGCAGGTCGATTGCGCAGCTTCACGCACGAAAATCGGTCCGCTGGATCGATAGGGACCGTCAACAGCGTGATGCTCGAACGACAGCAGCAGCGTCTCGCCGGGTTCCGCATCCTGCAGGCTCACCCGGCACGGGTAGCCGGGCTTGGTGTCGGCGATCCTGCGTTCGATCCCTAGCAGGCGCAGTGATAAGTCATCAAGGCCGAACAACGGACGGAAAAGATCTATCACCAAGCCTTGGATGACGTAATCATCTGGTTGCGTTCTTTTCGGAAGGATGCAGGCTAGTCGCCGCGTCGCCGGAGCGATTTCCGATTCTTGCGCACAATAAAAACGGCCCGGTTTCCCGGGCCGTAGTGCTTTTTATAAGAAGTCCGCACATGGATGTGCGGGCTCTCGCGAGGGACTCGCATTTACATCGCAAACAACGTCTTCATTTTCTTCAGCGCGTTGGCTTCGACCTGACGGATGCGCTCGGCCGAGACGCCGTATTCGTCGGCCAGTTCCTGCAACGTGATCCTGCTCTCGTCGTCGAGCCAGCGGCGCTTGATGATGTCGCGCGAGCGGGCGTCGAGTTGGCCCAGGCCTTCGCGCAGCAGCTGCAGCTGGTTGTCCTCGCTGTCGTTGCGTTCGTAGGCCTGCGAGGGGTCTTCCTCACGCGCCATCAGGTACGCAGCCGGCGACGGCGGGGCGTGGTCGTCGTCCTCATCGCTGGGCGCGTCGAAGCCAATGTCGCGGCCCGAGAGGCGCGATTCCATTTCCAGCACTTCGCGCTCGGAGACGTTGAGGTCATTGGCCACGGCGCGCACTTCAGCGGCGTTCAACCAGCCCAAGCGCTTCTTGGACTTGCGCAGGTTGAAGAACAGCTTGCGCTGCGCCTTTGTGGTCGCGACTTTCACGATGCGCCAGTTCTTGAGGATGAACTCGTGCATCTCTGCGCGGATCCAGTGCACCGCGAAGCTGACCAGGCGCACGCCGTGGTCGGGGTCGAAGCGCTTGACCGCCTTCATCAGGCCGATGTTGCCTTCCTGGATCAGGTCACCCAGCTGCAGCCCGTAGCCGTTGTAGCCACGCGCGACATGCACCACGAAGCGCAGGTGCGCCATGACCAGCTCGCGTGCGGCTTCCAGGTCGTCGCCATCGCGAAAGCGTCTGGCCAGCGCCTGTTCGTTCTCGACGGACAGGACCGGAATCTGATGGACCGCGCCGATGTAGGCGTCCAGCGATCCAAGCGCGCTTGGGATCGGCAGGTTGTTGGGGACCAAGGCGGTGCTGAGGGTTGCGTTCATGGGCTCGATTTTAGCAGTGTGCATCTGTGAGTGCTTACGTCCTGAATAGTTCCCAGTGTTGCGTTGGTGGAACATATTCGGTTCTTTATTCAGCTTCCAGTACGGATTGGGGCGCGCTTGGAAGAGCACAACCTTGTCATGCGTCAACGGCGGGACAGCGGGCCGCTTATGGTGCCAGCGCCTCGCGCGGCGGCAGCGACCAGTCGATCGGCGCGCGTCCCTGCCGCGCCAGATACTCGTTGGCCGCTGAAAAATGCCCGGAGCCAAGAAAACCACGATGCGCCGACAGCGGTGACGGGTGCGTGGTCCTCAGCACCCGGTGCCGCCGGGTGTCGATGACCTTGCCCTTGGCCTGCGCATACGCGCCCCACAACAGGAACACCAGGCCTTCGCGCTCGCGGTTGAGCACATCGACGACATGATCGGTGAAGCCTTCCCAGCCCTTTCCCTGGTGTGCGCCGGCGCGCCCGTCCTCCACCGTCAACACCGCATTGAGCAGCAGCACGCCGCGCCGCGCCCACGGCATGAGGTAGCCGTGGTCGGGCCTTGAGGTGCCAATGTCGCGCTGGATTTCCTTGAAGATGTTGTCCAGTGATGGCGGCACAGGCACGCCCGGCATTACCGAGAAGCACAGGCCATGTGCCTGGCCGGGGCCATGATACGGATCCTGCCCTAGCACCACGACTTTGACTGCGTCGAACGGCGTCGCATCGAACGCGGCGAAGATCTGCGGGCCCGGTGGATAGACACGCGCACCATCCGTCTTGCGCTCGCGCAGGAATCCGGACAGAGCGCGCATGTCGTCGCGCTGCAGGTAGTCGCCGACGCGTGACTTCCACGAGGGTTCGAGTTTGATGGCGTCGTTGGACATGCGATTCGATGTAGGCCGGTCCCGGCCCGCGGTTTTTTAGCCTTCCCCTTCAAGGGGAAGGAGACAAATCAAAGCGAATCAGACTTGCGGCGCCTCGATACTTCGCTGCTCCGACATCTTCGACAACCGCAGCTGAAACAACGCCTTGGTCACCAGCAGCCGTTCCTCGATCGGCTTGAGCACCAGGTCGTTTGCTCCGGCGCGCAACAATTCCGACTGGTTCTTGGCATTGGCGTCGCCGGTCATCACCAGCACCGGCAGGCGGCGCTTGCCGTAGCCGAAATCGTTGCGGATGCGGTCGAGCAGGTCGCTTCCTTCGAGTTTTCCCTTTAGGTACACGTCGGTCAGCACCAGGTCGAACGCGGGGCCGTCGTCGCGATTGGCTTCCAGCACCTGCAACGCGTCTTCGACGCTGATCGAATGCGTAACCAGCATGGCGTTGTGCTCGAGCATGCGCTTGGTCGCCATCGCGACGACGCGACTGTCCTCGACATACAACACGCGTGCGCCGGGAATGGGTTCGGGCAGCACATAGCCACGGATGAAGGTCGCCAGCGCGGTGTGGCCGAGTGCCTTGTCGAAATAGTCGGTGATGTCCTCGGTGAAACTGCGCGATTCCAGATGCGCCTGCACGTCGCCGGAGACCACGATCACCGGCACATACGCCTGGCCAGCGGCTTCGCGCACCGCGCGCGCCACTTCCATGCCGCCGCCGTCGGGCAATACAAGTGACGTCGTGACCAGATCGACATGGCCTTCGGCCAGCGCCGTGCGCGCGCTGGCGACACCATCGCAGGCAACGACATCGACATTGGGCAGTTCGCGCGACAGCACGTCGCTGATGAGCTTGCGCACGAGGCGCGAGCCATCGACCACCATGACGCGCGGCGATTCGGTGACGAGATGGCGGAGGTCGTGTTTCATCAGGTGCAGTGTTTCATCGGATACGCATCAGGTGTCGGTTGGCCGCGTCTGGCGCAGGTAATGCCCGGCCACCAGGCCCGCGCCGATCCAGCCCAGCAGCGCTGTCACGACGATGACCACGCCTGCCTGCAATGGATTGAACCCGCTCAGCGAAAAGCCGCTGCCATAGCTGCGCGCCAACGCCGCCACGGGTTCCCGCAGGCCGTAGCTGATCGCGGTGAGCAGCGCGAGCGCGAGCGCACCGGCGGTCAGTCCGTACCAGGCACCGAGATAGAGAAAAGGTCGGCGGATGAAGCCGTCAGTGGCACCGAGCAGTTGCAAAACGCCGATCTCCTCGCGTCGCGACTGGATGTCGAGCCGCACCGTGTTGCCGACCACCAGCAGCGCGCCGATACCGAGCAACGCCGCAAGCACCCAGGCCAGCCGCGTGCCGAACCGCAACCAGTCATCCAGGCGTTGCCGCCATTGCATGTCGTGTTGCACCAGGTCGGCTTCGGGCAGCGCTTGCAGCGATTGTGCCAGCATCGTCTCGTCGCCTTCCGGGGTGACGATCAGCAAATGCGGCAACGGATTGCGATCCAGTGTGCCAATCGCCGCATCGAGGCCGCTGCCCACGCGCAATTCGGCCAGGCCTTCGTCTGGCGTGCGCCAGACCACATCGGCGATCTCGGCGCGACCGCGCAGTTCGTCCGCGAGCGCCTGCGCCCGTTCCCCGCTGGTGCCTTCCTTCAGGAACACGCTGATCTGACGCGACTGTTCGACCCTCCCGGCGAAGCGTTCGATGTTGCCGAGCGCCAAGCCAAGGCCGAGCGGCAGCGCCAGTGCAACCGCCATCACGCCGACAGTGAGTAGCGTGGCCGCCGGCTTGCGCGCGGCGCGGCCGAGACTGGCGACGAAACTGTAGAGATGATGGTCGAGCCAGGTGCCGAGGCCCGAACGCGCTTTCGGCGTATGGAACTCATTCATCGGCCAGGTCTTCCGGGGAAATGTCGTCGGCGAGGCGGCCTTCGTTCAACACCAGCACGCGCTTCTTCATGCGCTTGACCAGCGCGAGGTCGTGGCTGGCGATGAGCACGCTGGTGCCGCGTTCGGGCAATGCGGCGAACAGTCTCAGGATTTCGGCAGACAGCGTGGGATCGAGATTGCCGGTGGGCTCGTCGGCCACCAGCAGGCGCGGCTCGCCAATGACCGCGCGCGCGATGCCGACGCGCTGCTGCTCGCCGGCCGACAGTTGCGAGGGCAAGGCGCGTTCGCGCGCGCCGAGGCCGAGCTTGTCGAGCACGCTGCGCACGCGCTTGCCGATCTCGCCGCGGCGCATGCCGCGCAGGATCAGCGGCAGCGCCACGTTCTCGAAGATGCTGCGGTCCATCAGCAGCTGGTGGTTCTGGTACACCACGCCGACATCGCGGCGATGCAGCGCGACGCGGCGGCCGCGCACTTTCATCAGGTTTTTCTCGCCGAACAGCACCGTGCCGCGGCTGGGCCGTTCGCTGAGATGGATCAACTTGAGCAGCGTGCTCTTGCCCGCGCCCGAATGCCCGGTGACGAACAGCATCTCGCCTTCGGCCACGTCGAAACTGACATCGGTCAGCGCTTCGTGTCCGCCGGAATAGCGTTTGCTGACGTTGTCAAAGCGCAGGACGGGCATGCGGCGATTATGCCGGACGCAAGAGGGGCTTTGGATTCTCCTTCTCCCCTCGGGAGAAGGTGGGGCGCAGCGCCGGATGAGGGGGGAAGAATGACTTGTCAGGAAGCGTGCATGAGTCCTGCGCTTCGGATCGCCATTGACTTCACGGCCATTGCGATCTGAGAGCCCGCGCCCTCATCCGCCCTTCGGGCACCTTCTCCCGAGGAGAGAAGGGCTCTAGTGCTGCGAACGCGGCGCGCGCGTCACCAGCGATTTCAAGCCTTTGCCTATCCGGGTCAGCAACGACGGCTTGGATGCCGACTCGCCTGCGACCGACGCCGGAGCCGACGTCTGTGACGCACGCTTGGCCTGGTCGACGGCAACATCAATGCGTTGCCCGCCGCGACGACGGCGCGGTTTGCGCGCTGCGCGCAAGCTGTCCTGCAGCGGCGTTCCACTGACCTCTGCGGGAGCCAGCGGCACAGGGTCCGCACTTGGCGCCGACACAGGTTTCGCTGGACGCGGCGGACGCGACGCGCCATCGCGCGGACGCCGCTCACCAGATCCAGCGCCCGGCCGAGAACCGGGCCCACTGCGCCCACGCCCGGCAGCGTTACCCGGCTTGCGCACGCCGCGACGCTCATCGTCGGCTGCGCGCTGCTCGCGCGCTTCCTTGAAGATTGTGCTGATGCTGTCGTCGTCGCCATCGGCGCTTTCGACCGTGCCTTCCGGCAATGCACGCGGCGTACGCGGCAACGCAATCAGTAATTCCGATGTGACCGGCTCCGATGCGATCTTCTGTTCGATGAAGGCTTCGATATCCGGCAGACCCTGCGCATAACGCTCGCAGGCGAAACTGATCGCGTCGCCCTCGGCGCCCAGACGCGCGGTGCGGCCGATGCGGTGTACGTAATCCTCGGCATCGAACGGCAGGTCGTAGTTGTAGACGTGCGACACGCCATCGATGTGCAGACCGCGCGCGGCCACGTCGGTGGCGACCAGGATTTCGAGTTGGCCCGCCTGAAATTTGCGCAGCAGCGATTCGCGCTTCTTCTGCGGCACGTCGCCGCTGAGCACGCCGACGCGGTATCCGGCCCGTTCCAGCGCACGCGCGACGCGTTCGACGAATGCCTTGGTGTTGACGAACACCATCGTGCGCGCGCCTTCGCTGCGCGAGAGCAGCCCGAGCAACAGCGGCAGTTTTTCCTCGTCGGCCGGGTAATACAGCTTCTGTCGCACCTTGGCCGCGGTGATGAATTCGGTCTCGACGACGATCTTCTCGGGCTCGTTCATGTGCTCGTAGGCGAGCTCAAGCACGCGATGCGACAGCGTGGCGGAGAACAGCATCGTCTGCCGTTCGGTGCGCACCGGCATCCGCCGCAGCAGGAAGCGGATGTCCTTGATGAAGCCGAGGTCGAACATGCGGTCGGCTTCGTCCAGCACGCAGATTTCGCAGGCGTGCAGGCTGACGATCTTGTTCTGCTTGACGTAATCGATCAGCCGGCCCGGGGTGGCGATGATGACGTCGACGCCTTGCTGCAGCAGGGTGCGCTGTTTGTCGTAATCGACGCCGCCATAGATCAGCGCGAACCGCAAGCCAAGGTCGCTGCCGAACTTGACCGCATCCTTGTGAATCTGGATCGCCAGTTCGCGCGTCGGCGCGAGGATCAACGCACGCGGATCCTCGGGCTTG
>JALYOU010000222.1 GCA_030856725.1 Pseudomonadota bacterium | reverse complement strand
GCTGACGGACGCTGCGCGTGCTGAACTGGCAACACTGGACGTGGCCTGGAGCATCGATTCGACCAACAGCGCATTGCTGCGTGAGTCCACGCCGCGGCAGGGCGCCACTGTCCTGCTGGCCGAACGCCAGACCGCAGGACGCGGACGTCGCGGCCGTGCGTGGGCATCGCCGCTGGCAGCCAATCTTTATCTGTCCGTCGCGCGTTATTTCAGCGGCGGACTGACGCGTCTCGGCGGACTGAGCCTGGTGGCCGGCGTGGCCTTGGCCGAAGCGTTGCATGCGCTCGGTTATGCCGATGCGCGCCTCAAATGGCCCAACGACGTCCTGGTCGGCATGCGCAAACTGGGAGGCATCCTGGTCGAAGGCGGCGGCGAACATGCGGGGCCGGTGCGTGCGGTGATTGGCATCGGGCTCAACGTGCGGATGCCGCAGGCCGATGCAGTGACTGATCCGCCGGCCATCGACCAGCCGTGGATCGATCTGGCCACGCTCGATACACCGCTGCCATCGCGCAATGCTCTTGCGGCATCCGTGCTCTCGCATCTCATTCCAGCATTCCAGACCTTCGACCGCGACGGGCTTGCGCCTTTCCTGCCGCGTTATGCATGCATGGATGCACTGGCCGGGCGCAGCATCACCGTGCAGGCCGGCGACGGAGAACATATTGGGCAGGCGCTCGGCATCGCCAGCGATGGCGCGTTGCGGGTAGGCTTGGCCGATGGCGAACGCGTGTTCCATTCCGGCGATGTCAGCGTGAGGCCGCGATGACCACGCGCTGGTTGTTCGATCTCGGCAACACACGACTCAAGTGCGCGCAATTGCATGACGATGGCCGTATCGGCGACATGCTCGCGCTGGCCCACTATGGGCGCGTCGGCGAGGGCGATGACGGCATTGCGGCCGCGCTGCCCGCATCGTTGAATGGCGATGTCGCGTACGTGGCCAGCGTCGCGGCATCCGCGGCTACGGCTGCCCTGCTCGACGCGCTCACGCAGCGCTTCACCCGCATCTCGATCGCATGCACGCAAAGGACATTCGCCGATGTCCGCATCGCCTACGACAATCCCGCGGCGCTTGGCGTGGACCGCTTCCTCGCCCTGCTCGGCGCGCGCGCGCGCCATCGCCAGGCAGCACTGATCGTCGGCATCGGCACGGCCCTGACCATCGATCTGCTCGACGCCGATGGGCGCCATCGCGGCGGCCGCATCGCGCCTTCGCCCGGATTGATGCGCGATGCACTGCACCAGCGCGCCGTGCAGCTGCCCGTCAGTGGCGGCGCTTATGTGGAATTTGCCAGTGACACGATCGATGCACTCGCATCGGGGTGCGAAGGCGCGGCATTGGCGTTGATCGAACGCAGCATGGCCGAGGTCGCACGCAGTCCTGGCACGCCGCCCAGCCTGCTGCTGCACGGCGGCGGCGCGCAAGCATTGCTGCCTCACCTGCCGCACGCCGAATCCACGCCGGCCCTGGTGCTGGAAGGACTGGCGCAATGGGCCGCGGCCGAAGATCGCTAGCAGGAGCCGCTGACGCGGGACGCACCCGACCGCATCGTCATGACTTGATCCGCGAACCACAGCAGCGCATCGACGTGCAACGCAGCAAACAACCTCCGCATAGAATTGCCCCATGTTCGTCCGCGCCCTCATCGTCCTGCTGGTCGCCCTAAACCTCGGTGTTGCCGCGTGGTGGGCCTTGCAATCCGAACCCGTGCCGACGCTGCCTGTATCGCAGCCGCCGGGTATTCCTCGCCTGCAGTTGTTGCGCGAATCGCAATCGCCGGTGCCACGATCTGCACCGACGCAGATCACCGAAGTCCCGGCAACGGGTCCGTCGCCCGCCGTCGCCGCCACGTTGCCTGCGAGCGCACCGCCCGCAAACACGCGCTGCTTCACCCTCGGTCCTTTCGCTGACGATGCGACATTGCGTGCCGCCGTTACACGCCTGCAGCCGCAGGTTGTGAACCTGCGGACGCGCGTTGTCACCGCCACTCCCGCTCGCGGCTACAACGTCGTGCTGCCACCCCTGGCCACGCGCGAACTTGCGCAGGCCACCGCCGCACGCATCGTCGCCGCGGGCTTCAGCGACTTGCTGGTGATCAACGAAGGCCGGGATACCAACGGCATCGCCCTCGGGCGTTACGGTTCGCAGCAGGCGGCGGCCAGTCACCAGGCCGCTTTGCAGGCGGCCGGTTTTGCCGTGCAGCTGCGCCCGATCGGCGGCGGCACTGCGGCGCAATGGCTGGACGTGCAGGTGGGTGAAGGCTTCGACATCGCTGCCGCGAGGACGCGCAGCGGCGCATCGCAACAGAACACCATTGACTGCACGAGTTTCTCGGCACCGTAGGCTGGTTGCTTCATCAACCCCGCAGCGGTAGAAGCAATGCGCAACGATCCTGAACGCATCGCCACGCGTCGCAATCATTCCGCCAATGCGCGTAGGCCGTGTCAGCTTCATCGACCCAGCTTCGTTAGATTCCAAAACGCTGGTTGATGAATCCAACCCGGCCTACGATGTCGCACGCTCGCGTTAGAATACGCCCGCAACGTCAGCGCCTCCGGCACCACGCCCGGACGCCATCAT
>JALYOU010000190.1 GCA_030856725.1 Pseudomonadota bacterium | reverse complement strand
AAGGCTTCGAGTTTGGTGATCGCATCGGGCTGCACGCGCTCGGCGAGGAAGGCCAGGTCGTCTCCGCGCTCGTCGAGTACGGCACGGAACACGTATTTCAGGAAATCCTCGGCCAGTTGCGCATCGTCGTTGAGGTCGGCGAATGCGATCTCCGGTTCGATCATCCAGAACTCGGCCAGATGCCGCGGTGTGTTGCTGTTTTCGGCGCGGAAAGTCGGGCCGAACGTGTAGACCTTGCTCATCGCCAGGCAATAGCCTTCGACGTTGAGCTGGCCCGAGACGGTCAAGAACGCTTCCTTGCCGAAGAAATCGCGTGAGAAATCCACTTTGCCGTCGGCGGTGCGCGGCAGGTTGGCTAGGTCCAGCGTCGAGATGCGGAACATCTGGCCCGCGCCCTCGGCATCGGAAGTCGAGACGATCGGCGTGTTGATCCAGTAGAAGCCGTGTTCGTGGAAGAAACGGTGCACCGCCTGCGCCAAACAGTGGCGGATGCGCGTTACCGCGCCGAACAGATTGGTGCGTGGGCGCAGGTGGGCGACTTCGCGCAGGAATTCCAGCGAATGCGCCTTGGGCTGGATGGGGTAGGTTTCCGGATCATCGACCCAGCCGATCACTTCGACGCGCGATGCCTGGATCTCGAACGACTGGCCTTGCCCCTGCGAAGGCATGAGCAGCCCGGTGGCAATCACCGCGCAACCCGCGGTCAGTCGTTTGATTTCGCTTTCGTAGTTGTCGAGCGTCGCCGGCGCCACGACCTGGATCGGCGCGAAGCACGACCCGTCGCTGAGGCTGACGAACGACAGTCCCGCCTTGGAATCGCGCCGCGTGCGCACCCAGCCGCGTACCGTAACTTCGCCGCCTGCGGGTACCTTGCCCGCAAGCGCGTGTTCGACGCTGATCGTCGTCATGCCTTGAATCCCCGTCGAATCGAAACGATGTAGACCGGGCAGTTTACCCAAGTCGCTGAATCACGGGCCTCTGGAAATCGTCCACGACAAGGCCGCAGCGACATCGAAAGGTACAATCACCACCATGTCCATCACCCTCGCACCAGCCGCCCTCGAACGCATCAAGGGCTACCTCGCCGAAACTCCGGACGCCATCGGCCTGCGTTTCGGCGTCAAGCGCACTGGCTGTTCCGGCTGGGGCTATGTCGTGGATATGGCACGCGACGCACGGGAAGGCGACGCGGTGTTCGAGCAGGGCGGGGTCGCGATCCGGGTCGATGCCGACAGCCTGACACTGGTCGATGGCACCGAGATCGACTTCCTCAAGCAGGGCCTGAACGAGCAGTTCGTGTTCCGCAATCCCAATTCCGCCGCCGAGTGCGGCTGCGGGGAGAGTTTCACCACGGTCGATATCTAGCCGCATCTAGCCACAGTCTTCACCCGGCTTTTGGCAGATTGCTGCGGATTCGACAGGGGGCAGATTTCCGATGCACGCGATGCACTCCGAGCGCCGCAAAATAGATCACGAAGCCGTGAGCCTCCTGAAGAAGAAGCTCAACATCGACCAGCTGTCGGCGCTGAACACGCTGGAACAGTTCGGCTGGTACCTCAAATTCGTCAGGCATGACCCGCCTCGGCCGCCGATTGGCGTCCTGTGCGATCCGGACAAGCACACGTACGCGATCCTTGACGAAGTCGGCGAGTTGCACGAGAACCCCGTGTTCGAGAACTTCCGGTAGGCGGACGCGCCGTATGAGCGGCGATCCAGTCCGCAGCGGCCATACGAGGAGTCGAGCGACGATCCGGATGCCCGCAAACCGGCGTTACACTCCCGATTTCGCCGGTATGCCCCGATGATCCGTGCCTTGATCCTGCTCTCGACCACGCTGGTCGCGTTCGCCGCCACGCCGGCCCATGCACAGTCTGGCGATCCGTCGGCCACCATGCACACGCTGTTCGCCGAGGAATGGGAACGCGGCCTGCGCGAGCATCCGGAAACCGCGAGCCATCGCGGCGATACCCGCTACAACGATCGCTGGAGCGATGTCAGCCTTGTAGCGATCCAGGCGCGGGAGATGGCCGACCGGACCGCACTGCAACGGCTCAAGGCGATTGATCGCGAAGCGCTGGCGCCCGCCGACAAGTTGAATTACGACGTGTTCGCCTGGCAACTCGAGAAGACGGTCGAACGGCAGAAATATCGCGAATACCTGCGTCCGGTGAGCCAGCGTGGCGGCGTGCAGAACGTCGATGGCATCACCGAAATACTCCCCTTCAACACCGTCAAGGATTACCGCGACTGGTTGCAGCGTCTGCAAGGAGTGCCTGCGTTGCTGGAGCAGACCAGCGCACTGATGCGCGAAGGGGTCGAAGCGGGCAACACGCCGCCGCGGGTGCTGATGCAGCGGGTGACCGCACAGATCGCGGCACAGGTCGTCGACGCCCCGGAGAAGAGCCCGTTCTACAAACCATTCACCCGGTTCCCGGAGGCGGTGCCCCAGTCCGAACGAACGACCTTGCAGGCGCAGGCACGCACGGTAATTACCAAGGAGGTGGTGCCTGCCTATCGCCGCTTCGCCACGTTTTTCAATGACGAGTACCTGCCCAATACCCGCGAAACGATCGCCGCGGCCGACTTGCCCGATGGCAAGGCCTACTACGACTTCCTGGCCGGCCACTTCACCACCACCGACTTGAGCGCCGAGCAGATCCACCAGACCGGTCTGAAGGAAGTCGCACGGATCCGCGCCGAGATGGAGCAGGTCAGGATCGAGGTCGGCTTCGACGGCAGCCTGACGCAGTTCTTCGACCACCTGCGCAGAGACCCGAAATTCTTCCACAAGACTCCGGAGTCCCTGCTGGAGGCCTACCGGGCGATCTCCAAACGGCTCGATCCGGAGCTGGTCAAGGTGTCGAAAATGATCCCGCGGCTGCCCTATGGGGTACGGGCGATCCCGGACAACATCGCCCCGGACACAACGACCGCCTACTACCAGAGCGGCGCGCTGGACGGCAGCCGGGCCGGTTATTACTACGTCAACCTGTACAAGCCCGAAGTCCGGCCGACCTGGGAAATGATGGCGCTGTCGCTGCACGAGGCAGTGCCGGGCCATCATTTCCAGATCAGTCGCGCGATGGAGCTGGCGGAGGTGCCGATGTTCCGCCGCACCGGTTATTTCACCGCCTACGGCGAAGGCTGGGGGTTGTATGCCGAGCGGTTGGGCTACGACATGGGGCTGTACGACGACCCCTACGATCGCATGGGCCAGCTGGCCTACGACATGTGGCGCGCGGTGCGGCTGGTGGTCGACACCGGCATGCACAGCAAGGGGTGGAGCCGCGATCGTGCGATCCAGTTCTTCATGGACAACGCCCCCAAGACCAGGCAGGACATCGTCAACGAGATCGACCGCTACATCGGCTGGCCGGGTCAGGCGCTGGCTTACAAGATTGGCCAGTTGAAGATCTCCGAACTGCGTGCCAAGGCCGAACGCGAACTGGGTGAGAAGTTCGACCTGCGCGATTTCAACGATGCGGTGCTGGCGACCGGATCTGTGCCGTTGGCGGCGCTGGAGCGGCATATCGAGACCTGGATTGCGACAAGGAAGACCAGCCCGGCGTCCTGATCGCTGCTCTCGTCGAGCGGAGCATGTTGCACAGCGAGTATGGAGCTAGCAGACCAAGGCCCGGCCCTACACTGCAGGTTCCGGATTTGCTCCTAAGCCCTTGAACCTGCCATACTTTCTGGCTCCCGAAAGCCGGGAGACTCTTGCTCCACCGCGCCCACTTCGGGCGGTCGGGGAGCTGCCTGGTCCGGAATGCAGCCTGCATGCCGGCCGACATCCACAAGGAAAAAACGAATGCGTCATTACGAAATCGTGTTCCTGGTCCATCCGGACCAGAGCGAGCAGGTTCCGGCCATGATCGAGCGCTACAAGGGCACGATCGAAAACGGGAAGGGCACCATCCACCGCCTGGAAGACTGGG
>JALYOU010000177.1 GCA_030856725.1 Pseudomonadota bacterium | reverse complement strand
GGACTCCACGCCGGCGACAGCAGCGGTTCGGGCGAACGCGCGACGACCTGCGGATTGAAGCCGTCCGCATCGGCCACCATCAGCGCGTACTGCGTGGCGCGGCCACTGCCCGCGGCGGTGATGTAGGCGATGCGGGTCCAGAACGCGCCGCGCACGCCGAGGATCTTTTCGTAAATTGCGTCGGAAATCTGATGCGCCACGTCGCGCATCGCGTTGCTGCGCGCGGTCAGCGCGAAGCCCAGCAGGCGCTCTTGTTTAGCGACGTCAAACAACTCGTATTCGACCCGGTAACTGCCGCCGCCAGCTTCAGCCACGCGGCCGACGACGAGGTAATCCTGTTTCAGCAACCGCCAGGTCGGGTAGTTGACCTCGGCACCGCGCGTGGGCCGCTCGACGATGTCGCGCTCGGGCAGGCCGCGGAACTGGCCGGAGCGGTCGAGATCGGCGCGGATCACTGCTGAAATGTCGGTTTCTCCCACGGAACCCTGAAATGGGACCACGGCGATCGGCAGCGCGGACGCATTGCCGCCGACGATGTCGATTTCGAGCCCCTGCTGCTGCGCCGCGGCAGCAAAGGGAAGCAGGAGCAGCAGCAATGCGGCCAACCATCCCAGCGATCGTTTCATCGGCAATCCCAATTCTGAGTAAGACATGTAAACAGCTTGGCTGTTAAGGATGGCTCAAGGATGAATGGGGCTGGACCAAGGGCACCACCGCGTAGGCTGGGTTGGCTCCATCAACCCATCGATTTCCCGGCCATGTTGCGTTATCGATCCTGCGGGTCGAAGTTGAGGATCACGGTGCGATTGAAGACTTCCTCGAAGCCATCGTATGGCAATGGTTCCGCCTTCCTGACGGCAGCTTCGATCGACCGCTTGCCGAGATCGTCATAGGGACACGAAGGCGCCACCTGCACATCAATCACCTCGCCACCGGGCAGCTGGCGGATCGTCATGCGGCAGCGTTGTCCCAGCGGCAGGTTTTCCGGTCGCGTCCAGTTGCGGCGAATCGTCTCACTCAGCGCCGCCGCGTAACGGCCCGCCAGATCGGCGTTTGCGCCCGCATCTCCCGGCGGTGCGGAGGCCGACGCATCGGCGATCGCGGCTTCCTCCGATGCGTTGCGTGCACGGCGATCTGCCAGCTGCTTGAGTTTTTCTTCCGCCAGCTGAGCCTCGCGATTGGCCGCGGCTCTTTGCACGCGGATTTCCTGCAACTGTTGCGCGGCAAGCCGCTGTTTCTTCTCGGCTTCCTCCTGACGCTCGCGTTCGGTCAGATCGATCTGTTCCTGGCGGCGTTTTTCTTCCTGTTCTCGTTCCGCGGTTTCCGCCGAGATCGCATCGCGTTCGACCCGTTGCTGGTCGATCGGATCGGGTTCCGGCACCGGCTCCTGCGCCTGCTGCTGTTGTTGGACCGGCGCGTCTTCGGGCAGCGGCTCGGGCAAAGGCTGGGGCTGTGGCGCGGCTACTTCCTGCACCGGCTCCGGGAGCGGTTCGGGTCGATCGGCCAGCGCACGACGCATCTGCGCGGGAAGCGCACTCGGATCGATCAGTTCCGCTTCCATGCCCCCACCTGCGGATGCCGGCGCACTGCTGCGCGTCCACCACAAGCCCATGAAGGCCAGCGCGAACAACAGCACGTGCAGGCCGATCGCATAAAAAATCGCCTGCGTCGTATCGGCGCGGGTTTCCCGCATTTATTTCGCCGCCTCGGGACGGCTCATCAGGCTCACCTTGGTGACCTTGGCGGCCTTGATCAGGTCGATGCCGGTCATGATGGTCTGGTAGCTCGCATCGCGATCACCGTTGACCAGCACGACAAAATCGCCGCCCTGCTGCGAGCGAATGGCGCCCAAGCGGGCAGTGAGGTCGCCGCCGGTCAACGACTGGTTCTTCTTCTCGATCATCAACGCGTAGCTGCCATCGGCGTAGATGCTGACCACGACCGGATCCTGCGGCGTCTGCAACGCCGTCGCGCGCGAATCCGGGAGTTTGATGTCGGTGCCGAGGTTCAACAGCGGCGCCGTGACCATGAAGATGATCAGCAACACCAGCATCACGTCGATGTAGGGGACGACGTTGATCTCGGCCTTCAATTTGCGTTTTCGGCGACGCCCGCTGGCGGTGATCGTCATGACAGCGTTCTCTGGTTCGTGCTCGTGTTGTTGCTCATGTGCGTGCTCATGGATGGCATCAACGCGCGAAATGGATCAATGGGTTTGCATCCACTGGTCATGGCTCGTCGAGATGCGCCTGCCGTTGCAGGATCGACGAGAACTCCTCGGAAAACGCGTCGTATTTCACGCCGACGCGATCGACCTTGGTGGCGAAGCGGTTGTAGGCCCATACCGCGGGAATCGCGGCAAACAGGCCCATCGCGGTGGCGATCAGAGCTTCGGAAATACCGGGCGCGACAGTCGCGATCGTCGCTTCCTTGACGTTGGCCAGGCCCTGGAACGAAATCATGATGCCCCACACCGTGCCGAACAGGCCGACGTACGGGCTGATCGAGCCCACGTTGGCGAGGAACTCAAGATTGTGTTCGAGTCCATCGAGTTCGCGCGACGCGGTGGCGCGCATCGCCCGCTGCGCGCCTTCCAGCTGCATGCGGCTGTCGACGCCGCGGCGCTCACGGATGCGGTTGAACTCGCGAAAACCCGCTTCGAAAATCGCTTCCATGCCGTAGATATCACGGTTGCGCTCGGTGGCGCCGGCGTAGAGCTTGCTCATCTCCGCCCCGGACCAGAAACGTTCCTCGAAACGATCCGCTTCCTTCACCGCACGATCGAGCACGCGTTTCTTGCGGAAGATGATCACCCACGAGGCAATCGATGCGAACAGCAGCAACACCATGACCAACTGCACCGGGATTGATGCGTGCAGGATCAGTTGCAGCATGTTGATGCTGTTGTCGGCAACGGCCGGATCGGTTGCAACCTCACCAATCGTTGCGACAGGTTCTTCGGGAAGCGCTTCGACTGTTGCCTGTGTTGCCGTGGCCATCCATCCGATCATGCCTTGCTCACTTTGTTGTTGATTCGAGTTGTCGTGGTTCAAGTTGTCGTGTTTCGAGCGGCTTCGTTTTCGAGAAGCCTCAATTCTTCGTGCAGCGATTCCGGGATCGCGCGTGGGCGGAAGTCCGAAGCGCTCAGTGCCGCGACCCGCACTTCGGCATCGACCAGCACTTCGCCATCGCGATGAATCGCCTGCGCGATCACCAGGCTCGCACGCCGGCATTGCAACAAGGCGACCGACACATCGAGCAGTTCATCCAGCCGCGCCGGCTTGCGGAAATCGATCTGCATCGCCCGCACCGCGAATACAAGATCGTGCTCACGGCGCAGAAGTTCCTGACCCTTGCCGCGTGCTCGCAGCCATTCGCTGCGCGCGCGTTCGAGAAACGCCAGGTACTGCGCGTGATAGACCACGCCACCCGCGTCGGTATCTTCCCAGTAGACCCTTGTCGTGATGCTGAACATGCAGTCAGGAGAGATTGACAGGCAAGGAGAGAGGGGCGCCGGGTGCCGGGAGTTCACTGCGGGACATCAAGCACCGCTCTCCGGTTTGACGCTCTCGGCGACCGGCTCCGCCGTACCGACGAACAAATCACGCGGCATCGCCTTTGGCTTCAATCCGAGGTGCCGATAGGCCTTCGACGAGGCCATCCTTCCCCGCGCGGTGCGCACCAGAAACCCCTGCTGGATCAGATAGGGCTCGATCACATCCTCCAGCGTGCCGCGCTCCTCGCTGAGTGCGGCGGCCAGCGATTCGACGCCGACGGGGCCGCCGTCGAAGTTGTCGATGATGAGTTGCAGCAGGCGGCGGTCGAGCTCGTCGAAACCTTCCTGGTCCACTTTCAGCATCGACATCGCGGCGTTGGCGACGTCGTGGTCGATATGTCCGTTGGCGCGCACCTGTGCGTAATCGCGCACGCGGCGCAACAGGCGGTTGGCGATGCGCGGCGTGCCACGCGAACGCTTCGCGATTTCGATTGCACCTTGCCCTTCGCAATCGATGCCGAGGATGTGCGCGGAGCGCTGCACGATCTTCGTCAAATCTTCCGGCGAGTAGAACTCGAGCCGCTGCACGATGCCAAAGCGGTCGCGCAACGGCGCGGTCAGCAATCCCGCGCGGGTGGTCGCGCCGATCAGCGTGAATGGCGGCAGATCCAGCTTGATCGAACGCGCGGCTGGACCGTCGCCGATCATGATGTCGATCTGCAGGTCTTCCATCGCCGGATACAGGATTTCCTCGACGATTGGGGAGAGGCGATGGATCTCGTCGATGAACAACACGTCGTGCGGCTGCAGGTTGGTCAGCAGCGCGGCCAGGTCGCCTGCCTTCTCGATCACCGGCCCCGAGGTCTGGCGCAGATTGACACCGAGCTCGTTGGCGATGACATGCGACAGCGTGGTCTTGCCGAGGCCGGGCGGGCCGAAGATCAGCACGTGGTCCAGCGCCTCGCCGCGATGTTTGGCGGCTTCGATGAAGATCTTCATCTGCTCGCGCACCGGCTGCTGGCCGAGATACTCATCCAGCCGCTTGGGCCGGATGCTGGCCTCGATGGCCTCGTCTTCGC
>JALYOU010000121.1 GCA_030856725.1 Pseudomonadota bacterium | reverse complement strand
GATGTCCGCCGACTGGGCGCGTTGTCGTGCCTGCACGACAAAACACTCGCCCCAGAACGGGCATTCGGTGCCGAGGCAGTTTTCGTTGGTGGACGTCACCATCGGCAGCAGCGGCGAATCTTCCGGCAAAGCCTCGATCTCGGCCATGTCGCCAGCGCGCGTGCGGCCGCTCCACGCGACCACGCGCTGGAAATGCGCGATCTGTTCGCGCGTGGTGAAACGTGCGTCGCCCTTGGCGTGTTCCAGGCGGTACTTGCAGAGATAGTTGGCGCGACCTTTCAACAGGGCCGTTTTCAGTCCAACGCCGAGCGCATCGCGTACGCGCGGCAAATCGCGGTGGTAGAGCTGATCCTGCAATGCGCGCGTACCGGTGGAGATGATCGTCTTCAGCCCCGACAGGAGCGCCGGCACGAGATAGGCATAGGTTTTGCCCGTGCCGGTGCCGGCTTCGGCCAGCAACACCTCGGTTTGCTCGAACGCATGCGCAACCGCTTCGGCCAGACGCTGCTGCGCGGCGCGTGGCTTGAAGGACGGGATTTGCGTTGCCAGCGTGCCGCCGTCGGAAAGGGCGGCGACGCTGGATTCAGAGAGTTCGGACATCAGGCAACCGCGGGGAATCGAAGCGGCATTATCGGGTGTTCTGCGGACGACGGTGTTTCGCAGCGGCGTATTCTGGAAGCCAGGCTTGGCAGTGGCTTTTGTAGGTGCGAATTCATTCGCGCGCTCTTGCCTTGACAGGAGAGCGTGCGAATGAATTCGCACCTACAAGAGCACCAGCGCCTGTGAAGTGCGTTCCCGTGTCAGAAGCGCTCCGGCGTGGCCACCTTGCAGGCGGTGATTTGCTTTCGCGCCTCCCCACTCTCCTCGCCGCGTGCCTGTAACGCCTGTTCGATCGCCGCCCAATGCCGGCGGCACAACGGGCCGACTTTCGCGCCCAACCCATACGCACGGCGCGCGAGTGTTTCAGTCTGGTCAAAATGGCTGAGGAGCAACGCGGCTTCTGCGCGCTCCTGCAATACCGCCGGATCGTCCGGTGTGATCGCCAGCGCCTGGTCCAGCGCGCTTGCTGCATCCGCATACTGCTTCTGCTTCTCCAGGCGCGCCGCGGTTTGCCGCAAATCCTCCACCATCGGATCGCGCAACGGCTGCACGGCAAATTCCTTGGCATCGGTGCCCGCTGCCGCGCGCACAGCGGCGACACGTTGTTCGGGCGCAATCGTCGCTACGGGCTTGGGGGCCGGAACCGGCGCTGATGTCGCGCAGGCGACGAGGCATCCCGATAACGACCAGACCGCCAATCGCGATGCGATTCCCATGCTCATTCCTCCGGCAGTGGTGGCGGTGGCGGCACATCCTGCGGCTGCGGCGCCTGCGTCGCCGGGTCGCGCGGGGGTTCGTTGTTGTTGCCCCAGCCGAACCACTCGCGCCAGCCACCGGATTCTTCCTGCTGCCGGTTCTCGTAATACGGATCGGGATCGGCGTAGACGCATGGCTGATGCGGCGGCGCAAAACCGGCCACGAAGGCGAAGCGGCGTGCGCCGGGACAGCCGGCATCCGTGGTGCTGGCTTGCGCGATCCAGTGCCATTCGACGCCTTTGTCGCCGACTTTCAGCGGTGCACTCGGCAGCCGCGAGAAAATACCGGACCACACGCGCATCGCGCCGGTCGCGCCGTACAGCCCGGTGTTCTTGTTCTGATCGTTGCCCACCCAAACCACCGCAAGGTGATCGCCGGTCCATCCCGCGAACCAGCTGTCGCGACTGTCGTTGCTGGTGCCCGTCTTGCCTGCGGCCTGCAGTTTGCCGAGACCTTGCGACACCAATGACCGCCCTGTGCCCGATGTGACCGCATGCTGCAACGCCACGGTCACCAATCGCGCCGCGACCGCATCGCCGTCCTGCGCAGGGGCAGGCACTTTGTCGTAACGGTTGAGCGCGCGGCCATTGGGATCGAGCACGCCGCGCACCGCATGCAGAGGCTGGATTTCGCCACCGCTGGCGAGGAACTGGTACAGCTGCGCCATCGCGTACGGACTTTGATCGACGGAGCCGAGG
>JALYOU010000095.1 GCA_030856725.1 Pseudomonadota bacterium | reverse complement strand
TGAAAGAACTCCGCATCGACCGCAGTGCGCCGCCGCCGGCATCACGGCGGGGCCTGTGGATTGCACTGCTCGTGGTCGCGGTGATTGCCGTGCTTGCACTCGGCGCATGGCTGATGTTCGGCCGCGACAAGGGCATCGAAGTGCGCACCGCTCCGGCAGTGGCGATCGGCGGCAGCAGTGGGTCGGCCTCCGTGCTGGATGCCACCGGTTATGTCGTGGCGCGGCGCATGGCGACGGTGTCGTCCAAGATCACCGGCAAGGTGCGTGAGGTGCTGATCGAGGAAGGCCAGCGCGTGGAAGCCGGGCAGATCATGGCAACACTCGATCCGATCGACGCCGATGCGCAACGCGATCTTGCGGCATCGCAGGTCAGCGCCGCACGCAGCCAGATCGCACAGGTGCAGGCGCAGTTGCGCGAAGCCGAAGCCAACGCGACTCGGCTCAATGGACTGGTGCGACAACAACTGGTGTCCAAGTCGCAGTACGAACAGGCCGTCGCGCAACGCGACGCACTGCGCGCTCAGCTCGCCAGCACGCAGACCAACGTGCAGGTCGCGGGTCGGCAATTGCGAATCGCCGATCTGAGCGTCGACAACACGATCGTACGCGCGCCATTCGCCGGCGTGGTCATCGCCAAAGCCGCGCAGCCGGGCGAAATCGTGTCGCCGCTGTCGGCTGGCGGCGGTTTCACCCGCACCGGCATCGGCACCATCGTCGACATGGATTCGCTGGAAGTCGAAGTCGATGTCGGCGAAGCCTTCATCGGCCGCGTGCAGCCGAAGATGCCGGTGGAAGCGACGCTCAATGCGTATCCGGACTGGAAGATTCCCGCCGAAGTCATTGCCATCATTCCCACCGCCGACCGCGGCAAGGCCACAGTGAAAGTGCGTATCGCCCTGAAGCAGCGCGATGCGCGCATCGTGCCGGACATGGGGGTGCGCGTTAGTTTTCTGGAGAAGGCAACACCGGTACAGGCGAATGCGCCGAAACCGGGCGTGCTGGTGCCGGCAGCGGCGATCGTGTCGCGCGATGGCGCCGACGTGGCGTTTGTAGTTGCCGGCGAAAAAGCGCAACGCCGCACGCTCAAACTCGGCCGCACGCTGGGTGAGGATCGTGAAGTCCTCGAAGGTGTGGCGGGCGGCGATGAAGTCGTGCTCGATCCGTCCGATGAACTGGCCGATGGCGCATCCGTGCGCATCGCGAAGGACGAAAGCGATACAGAAGCGGCAGAAACAAACGAATAACCAGAGCTGTCATCCCGCGAAGGCGGAATGACAGGCAGAAACAGCAAACAAAAAAACGCACCATAACGGAGCCGGTCACATGTCCACCCTCGTCAGCATCCGCAACCTGCACAAAACCTACCAGCGCGGTCCGGAAAAGATCGATGTCCTGCACGGCATCGACCTGGACATCGCCAAGGACGATTTCGTCGCCCTCATGGGTCCGTCCGGTTCCGGCAAAACCACATTGCTCAACCTGATTGGCGGCCTGGACTCGCCCACTCGTGGGGAAATCGATGTGGGCGGGCAACGCATCGACGCGCTGAGCTCCGGGCAACTGGCGCACTGGCGCAGCAACAACGTCGGCTTTGTGTTCCAGTTCTACAACCTGATGCCGACGCTGACCGCGCAGAAAAATGTCGAGTTGCCGCTGCTGCTGACCAAGCTGTCGTCGGCGCAGCGCAAGCGAAATGCCGAGATCGCACTGGAGCTGGTCGGCCTGAAGGATCGCGGCAAGCATCGCCCGGCCGAACTCTCCGGCGGACAGCAGCAACGCGTTGCGATTGCACGCGCGATCGTCTCCGATCCCACGCTGCTGATCTGCGATGAGCCCACAGGCGATCTCGATCGCCAGTCAGCGGAAGAGATTCTGACCTTGCTGCAGCAACTCAATCGCGAACACGGCAAGACCATCGTGATGGTCACGCATGACCCAAAGGCAGCCGAGTACGCGACGCACACCCTGCATCTCGACAAGGGCACGCTGGTCGAACAAGTGCAGCACGCGGCCTGATCTGGAGATGTCGTCATGAAATACATGCACCTGATCTGGGCCGCGCTGTTCCGCAGCAAGACCCGCACCTCGTTGACATTGCTGTCGGTCGTCACTGCGTTCCTGTTATTCGGCATGCTCGACTCAGTG
>JALYOU010000092.1 GCA_030856725.1 Pseudomonadota bacterium | reverse complement strand
GAAACGCATCACCAGTTCCGCCGACGCCGCCATCGACACGCGATGTCCCGGCGACACAATCAACGGATTGCATTTCGCCTTGCTGCGCAGCACCCATCCTATCTGCGTGCCGTTGTCGCGCAACGGCGTGTAGGCGCCGCGCATCTGGTGCAATGTCGCGTGCGAGCCGGTCAGGATTTTCTTGGCCACACCGATGGTCGGCAGACCAGTCGCGATGCCGAAATGCGCGGCGATGCCGAGGCGGCGTGGATGTGCGATGCCCTGGCCGTCGATGAACACCAGGTCGGGCACATGCCGCAGCAGCGCAAGCGCGTCCAGCAATGCCGGCAATTCGCGAAAGCTGAACAGGCCGGGGATGTAGGGCATGGGCGTCGGGATGCGCGCGACATGGCTTTCCAGTGGCTGCAGTGTTTGTGCGTCCAGCACGACAACCGCGGTGCGGCTGACGTTGCCGTCGTCCTCGAAACCGATATCGAAGCCGGCGACGATGCGCAACGGCGTGGTGAAGCCGTCGCGGAGCACCACCTGGGTTGCAAGTTCGGATTGCAAGGTACGCGCGGCGGTGACATCGCCGTTCCACGCCGGCAGCGCGCGAATATCCGTCATGCATGGATTGGTCATGGATCGCGCGTGATGGTCAGCCGAGGGGCGCCATTGGGTGCTACGTGGATGATCATGCGCCGGTCGTATTCGGTGTCGTCCATGCGCGGCACCGTGCATACGCATAGTGCGGCGGCGATGTCGGGTACGGTGTTGCTGTGGCCGACGACGAGTACCGTCCCGGTTGTGTGCGCTTGTTTCAGTTGTTCGGCGAACTGCGTGGCCGGTAGCTTTGCGTCATAGGTGATGATTGGCAACTGATGGCTTCGCGCGCTCGGGGTAGCGGTTTGTTGCGTACGGCGGAATGCCGTGGCGTAGGCGGCCTCCAATGGCTCACGGCTCAAGGATGCGACGAGTGCTTCCGCGCGTGCCTGGCCTGTAGCGGTCAGTGGCGGATCTTTGGAGTCGCCCAGCACTTTTTCGGCATGGCGAATGACGATGAAGGTGGCACCGGCAGTGCTTTGCGGCGGTTGCGTCGCGCAGCCCGCAAGCAATGCAGGGAGCAGCAGTAGAAACATGATGCGTGGCGGAGTGCGCATGGCAGGCATCGCAGTGGTTGATGCAAGGAGCATAGCCGTGCACCGGGGGTTGGATCGTCATTGCCGCGCAGGCAGGAACCCAGCGACTTTAAACCGAAGAAAGCAAAGTCACTGGGTTTCCGCCGGCGCAGGAATGACGGCTGGAACTATCCCGGGTATTGATAATTTCAATTCGGCCGCAAAGCCGTCAGCAGCCCACGTGCAGCATTGAATCGCGCGGCGGCATCGGGCAGGTCGAGCTTGATGCGCAACTTGTCCGGCCCATCCATCTGGTAAGTCTTTGGCTGGCCCTGGATCATGCGAATCACCGACATCGGATCGATCGCGGGCTTGGCGTCGAACTGCAAGCGCCCGCCCGTGGTACCGAGATTGAGCTTGCGGATGCCAAGTACCGTCGCCTGCAGCTTCAATTCGGCAATGGCGAATAGATGCTTCGCCGGCTCGGGCAGCAGCCCGAAACGATCGATCATCTCCACCTGCAACTCACGCAGGCTCTCCGCGTCACGCGCCGAGCTGATGCGCTTGTAAAGCGTCAGGCGTGCGTGCACGTCCGGGATGTAGTCGTCCGGAATCAACGCGGGGGTATGGAGTTGGATGTCCGCGCCATGCGTCTGCGTGCCATCGAGGTCCGGCAACTCGCCGCGTTTGATGCTGCGCACTGCGCGTTCCAGCAGTTCGGTGTACAGGCTGAAACCGACTTCCGCCATCTGCCCGCTCTGGTCTTCGCCCAGCAACTCGCCCGCGCCGCGGATTTCAAGATCGTGCGTGGCGAGTGTGAAACCGGCGCCCAGTTCGTCCATCGCCGAGATCGCATCCAGGCGTTTGCGCGCATCGGCGGTGATCGAGCGCTGGTCCGGTACCAGGAGGTAGGCATATGCGCGGTGATGCGAGCGGCCGACGCGTCCGCGCAGCTGGTGCATCTGCGCGAGCCCGAACTTGTCGGCGCGGTTCATGATGATGGTGTTGGCGTTGGGGATGTCGATGCCCGACTCGATGATGGTCGTGCACAACAGCACATTGAAGCGTTGCTTGTGGAAGTCGAGCATCACGCGCTCCAGTTCACGTTCCGGCATCTGTCCATGGGCGATGCCGATGCGCGCTTCCGGCACCAGCGCTTCCAGCTCACGCTGCATGCGGCCGATGCTCTCGACATCGTTGTGCAGGAAATACACCTGTCCGCCGCGCGCGAGTTCACGCTGGAAGGCTTCGCGCAGCAACAGGTCGTCCCACGGCGTCACGAACGTCTGCACCGCCATGCGGTGCGCGGGCGGCGTGGCGATGATGGCGAGATCGCGCAGGCCGGCCATCGCCATGTTCAAGGTACGCGGTATGGGCGTGGCGGTGAGTGTGAGCAGGTGCACGTTGGCGCGCAACGCTTTCAGCGCTTCCTTCTGGCGCACGCCGAAGCGCTGCTCTTCATCGACGATGACCAGGCCGAGATCCTTGAACTTCACGTCCGGCTGCAGCAAACGGTGCGTGCCGACGACGACATCGATCTGCCCACCGGCGACGTTTTCCAGCTCGGCCTTGATTTCCTTCGCGGTCTTGAAGCGCGACAGCACTTCGACGCGAATCGGCCAGTCGGCGAAGCGGTCGCGCATGGTGCGGTAGTGCTGCTCGGCCAGCAGCGTCGTCGGCACCAGTACCGCCACCTGCTTGCCGGATGTCGCGGCGACGAACGCCGCGCGCACGGCCACTTCGGTCTTGCCGAAACCGACATCGCCGCAGACCACGCGGTCCATCGGCTGCGACGACGAGAGATCGCGGATGACGGCTTCGATGGCCGTGTGCTGGTCCGGCGTTTCCTCGAACGGGAAGGTCGCCGCGAACGGTTCGTACATTGCCCGATCGACATTCAGTGCGAGCCCGGCGCGCGCCAGGCGCTTTGCCTGGATTTCAAGCAGCTCGGCGGCGACGTCGCGGACTTTTTCGGCTGCCTTGCGCTTGGCCTTGGCCCACACTTCGCCGCCGAGCGAATGCAGCGGCGCGGTTTCCGGCGATGCGCCGGAATAGCGGTTGATGAGGTGCAGCTGTGCGACCGGGACGTACAGGCGGTCGCCCTTGGCGTACTCGATATCGAGGAACTCGCCCGGCATGCCGCCGGCTTCGAGCGTGATGAGTCCGCGATAGCGGCCGACGCCATGATCCTCGTGCACGATCGGCGCACCTTCGGAGAGTTCGCCGAGGTCGCGGATGATCGCATCGGGCTCGCGGCCTGCGCGCTTGCGGCGGCGCGGTTGTGCGGCGCGCTCCGGGAACAGCTGGCGCTCGGTGAGGATGGCGATGCGCGGCTCGTCGAGCGCGAAGCCGTTGTCGAGTGGGGCAACGGTGATGAAAAAGCGCGGTGATTGTGCACGCTCAAGGTGCGACTGCTCTTGCGCTTGTTCGCCATTCCCGCGAAGGCGGGAACCCAGCGACTTTGCCTCTGCGTCGTCTACACGAAGGGCCGGCGTCGCGGGACCCGCGCCCTCGCGGGGGTGACGAATGAATGTTTGCAGGTCGTGCAGTACCTCCGGCGTCAACCCAGCCGCATGCAGGATCTCCAGCAATGCCTCCCGCCGCCCAGCCGTATCCGCCGCGATCAGCACGCGTCCCGGATAACTCGCAAGAAACGACTTCAATGCCGCAGCCGGCACCACGTCCTTGGCTGCGATCGGCACATCCGGCGCAGGCTGGTCGCCCAGCGCGATCGACTCGTCACGACGCGGATGCTCCTGACCGCAAACCTCGACGCGCTGTCCGCGATTCAAGCGCTCGCGCAGCGCATCCGGCGGCAAGTACAACTCCTCGGGCGGAAGCAGCGGACGCTCGATGTCGTGCCGACGCTGCTCGTAGCGTTCCGCTGTCTGCGCCCAGAAGCGATCCGCCGCTTCCGATGCGCCTTCGCCCAGCACTGGCAATGTGTTCTCGCCGAGGTAATCGAGCAGCGTCGCGGTGCCGTCGAAAAACAACGGCAGGTAGTATTCGATGCCCGCGGGTGCAAGTCCGGCCTTGAGATCCTGGAACAGGCCGCTGCGCCGCGTGTCGATGTCGAAGCGATTGCGAAGCGTGTCCATCGCGCGCTTGCGCGTGTCGTCGTCCAGCGGCACTTCGCGGCCGGGCAGCAGTTGCACCGCATCGACCTTGTCGAGCGAACGCTGCGATTCGGGATCGAACGCGCGGATCGTGTCGATCGAATCGTCGAACAGTTCCACGCGATACGGCGTGTCGGAGCCCATCGGGTATACGTCGAGCAGCGCGCCGCGCACCGCGAAGTCGCCGGGGTCCAGAACCTGCGGCACGTGGCGATAGCCGGCCGATTCGAGGCGCCGTTTTTCCGCATCAAGATCGAGCGTCTGCCCCACGCGTACATCGAAGGTATTGCCGATGACGTAACGCAGCGGTGGCAGCCGCTGCAACAGCGTCTGCACCGGCACCACCACGATGCCGCGCTTGAGCGCGGGCAAGCGATGCAGGGCTGCAAGCCGCTGCGACACGATGTCCGGATGCGGACTGAACTGGTCGTAGGGCAGGGTTTCCCAATCGGGAAAGTGCACTACGGGGAGGGCGGCGTTGCTGCCTAGCAGGGTGCGCAGGTCGGATTCGAGTTGGTGCGCGGCTTGGTTGTCACGCGCGGCGACCAGCAGCGGCCCACCGTGAGCCTCGGCGGCGCGTGCGATCCACCACCCCAGCGCGGACGCGGATACGGGCGCGCGCCAGTACGCGCGCTGCTGGCCAGATTTCGGCAGTAACGGGGTGACAAAGCTGGAAGGATTCAAAGGCGGGGGCTCATCGGCGCACAAAACGAAGACAGCGCCGGACGCAGTCGCGTCCAGCGCAGAGGGTGCGCATTTTAACCCGGCGTCCGCTTTCTTCCGCCATGCCTGCGCGGCAATGTCACGGTGGGCTTCGGCCCACCGTGCGAACGAACGGTTATTCGGCAGTGACCGGATCGATCACGGCGGCGACTTCAGACACGCGGTTGGCCGGGAATCCGCCCTGCCGCGCATGCTCGCGGACCATGTCCTCGTTGGGCGCGAGGTAGACGCAATACACGCGGTCGGCGGTGACGTAGCTCTGCTGCCACTGGATCTGCGACCCGAGTGCACCGAGCACGCTGCATGACTTCTGCGAGATTGCTTTGAGCTCATGCTGCGACAGGTTGCCGGCACCGGGGATGTCGCGTTCGATCACGTATCTGGGCATGGTCGTCTCCTCTCCAGCGCGTGGTTAGGGCCGGGCTTCCAACACGATGTTGAACGGCGTCTCCGTGGCGCGGCGGAAGCGGCTGAATCCGCCTGCGTCCATCACCTTGCGCAAACGCGCTTCACCGGCCTGTGCTCCCAATGCCGGCCCCTTGCGAGCCAATGACACCGGCACGCAGATCTGCGAGGACGCACCGTAATAGACACGGCCCACCGGGTTGAGGTTGTCGGCGACGCTGTCTCCTGCCGCCGGCTCGACCAGGATGCAGTGGCCGTCTGGCTTGAGTTTGCTCCGCGCGTGTTGCGCCGCGCCGATCGGGTCGGCCATGTCATGCAGGCAGTCGAAGAACGCGATCAGATCGAATCCGTCCTCGCCGTAGCCCGTGGCATCGGCGACTTCGAAACGAACGTTATGGACGCCTGCGTCCTCCGCACGTTTACGCGCGGTATCGATCGAGGGCGCGTGGTAGTCGTAACCGACGAATTCCGAGTTCGGAAACGCCTTCGCCATCAACGTGGTGCTGGCGCCGTGGCCGCAGCCCACATCGGCTGCCTTGGCGCCGCGTTCCAGCTTTTCGACGGCGCCTTCCAGCGCGGGCAACCACGCGCCCAGCAGGTGCGCGTTGTAACCGGCACGGAAGAAACGCTCGGTACCGTGGAACAGGCACGCGTGGTGCTCGCCCCACTCCATTCCATTGCCCGTTCGGAAGTTGTCTTTGGTGCGCTCGAGCGCATGGAAGGTGGCCTCGACCAGGGAATATGCACCCGGAATGTCCACGGGGCCGTTGGGGTCGGCCAGGCACAGCGCCTGCTCCTCGCTCAGCGAATAGGTATCGCTGCTAGCGTCGTACTGCACGTAACCACCTGCGGCTTGGTTACCAAGCCATTCACGCACGTAGCGTTCGTGGGTGTCGGTGGCGGCAGCAAGACCTGCGGAATTCATCGGTTTTGTTGCAAGCGCCTTGTACAGTCCGAGCTGGTCGCCAATCAGCATCAGCGTCGCGCTGATCGCCGCGCCGAGGTCGCCCACGGCACGGCCGAGGAACTCGTTGAGTTTTGCTTCGTTGATAGCCACGGGATACTCCAGGTTTGCCCCAGCATGGACCGACGGCAAACAGCGCCGACGGCATCTATCTCGTGAAACGCGGTTGAGGCGGACCAGCGGACAAAGCGATTCGTGATGAAGATTGACGCGGTAGTTTTTGTCGGGGAGCCCTGTCCCGATCACTCTCCCGAAGAAGGCGGCGACTGAGGACTGTATTGTCCAAATCGCTGCGCTAGCCATCAGCATGGGAGGCTACCGAAAGCCGTCGCCTTGCCTGAATCTCGAGAATTACGACAACCGGTTCAAGGCTCCGCCGGCTTCAACTGCAGCACAACGCGCGTCAAACCCGGTGCGTCCTCCGCGCGTTCCCGGCGAAAGCCGAGCGACTCGGCCAGCGACAGCATCGGATTGTTGTGTTCAAGCACGTCGCCGTACAGCCGCTGCAGCCTCCTGCCCTTGGCCCAGCGCACCAATCGCTGCATCAAGTGGCGGCCGAGTCCCATGCCGCCGATGTAGCGGCTGACCAGGATGGCGAACTCCGCATCGTTGGTCCCCGGTGCGATCGAGGTGCGCGCCACCGCGCCGATCAACGCCTCGCCTGGCGGTAGCGGTTCGGCCGCGACCAATGCGAATTCATGTCTTGGATCAGGCCTTGCCAGACGCGCAGCCATCTCGGGCGAAAGCTCCTTCATCGCGTACAGGAAACGATGGCGGATTTCATCGGGCTGCAACAACGCGAAACCCGCGCGCAGCGGCTCGGCATCCTCGACGCGAATCGGACGTACCAGCACCTCGCGCCCGTTCTGCAGGCGCATGGTTTCGTGCCAGGGCGGGAGGCGGTTGCGTGCGGACATGGGTCGATCGTGCCACGGCCGCAGTGAAGCTATGCTTCAGGCATGAAACAGGCAGACATCCGCGCGTTCGTTGAGCCATGGCCCGGCGTCGGCAGCGAGGTGAAGTGGGGCCATGATCTTGTCTTCTCGATCGCGGGCAAGATGTTCTGCGCGATGGAGGCCAGCGGCGCGGAAGGCCTGTCTTTCAAGGTTGAGCCGGAACGTTTCCTCGAATTGACGGACCGTCCGGGCATCATGCCCGCACCTTATCTGGCAAGGGCGCAACGGGTGCGCGTGGTCAACATGCGATTGGTCCAGGACAAGGAACTGAAGCTGCTGATCCGGCGCAGTTACGAGCTGGTGCGCGGAAGACTCGCAAAGAAGATGCAACGTGAACTCGCCGACTGACCTGGTTGCTGCGCCTGCATTCCGTGAAGCGCTGAAATTCTGGTCCAAGCTCGGCTGGATCAATTTCGGCGGCCCCGCCGGGCAGATCGCGATCATGCATCGCGAACTGGTGGAGCAGCGACGCTGGGTGGACGAAGCTTCGTTCCTGCACGGACTCAATTACTGCATGTTGCTGCCCGGTCCCGAAGCGATGCAGCTCGCGACGTGGCTGGGCTGGCGCCTGCACGGCGTTCGCGGCGGGCTGGCGGCGGGCACGTTGTTCGTGTTGCCGGCCACGCTGCTGCTGGCACTGCTCAGCTGGGTGTACCTGCGCTTCGGAGAGCTCCCGCTGGTGGCGGCCGCGTTGTACGGCATCCAGGCTGCGGTGCTTGCCATCGTGATTCACGCCTTGCTGCGCATCGGCAGCAAGGTGTTGCGGACCCCGGTGTCGTTTGCGCTTGCGGGCATCGCGTTGCTCGCGATCGGCGTGCTGCATTGGCCGTTTCCCGCGGTGGTTCTGGGTGCAGGCGCGCTCGGCATGCTGCTGTGGCGAATCGCGCCGCGATATCTCGCCAGTGGCGAACTCGCGCATGCGGTTGCAATTCCTCATGAAACCAGCCGATCGGCGTCCTTGCCGAAAGCACTCATGCTCGCGACCGCGCTGCTGCTCGCATGGTGGTTGCCACTGCTGGCGGCGCGCGTGTGGCTGGGCGATGACAGTACCGCGTGGGCCATGGGATTGTTTTTCAGCAAGGCTGCCCTTGTAACGCTCGGCGGTGCGTATGCGGTCCTGCCGTATGTCGCGCAGCAGGCGGTGGATGTGCATGCGTGGCTGACGCCGGAACAGATGCTGGTCGGTCTGGGGCTGGCCGAATCAACGCCCGGGCCGCTGATCATCGTGCTCGAATTCGTGGGATTCGTCGGCGCCTGGCAGAACCCTGATCTCACGTCGCCGCTGTTGTCCGCGCTCGTCGGCGCTGCTGTTACGGCCTGGGCGACATTCCTGCCGAGCTTTCTCTTTGTGCTGCCGGGGGCGCCGTGGATCGATCGCTTGCGGGCGTGGCCGGCGCTCAATGCCGCCATGACGGCGATCACCGCGGTCGTGGTCGGCGCCATCGCCAATCTTTCGTTGTGGTTCGGCTGGAGTCTTGTAAAGGAAGCCGCGCCCGTGTCGGTGGGTTTTGTCGCTGTGGTCGCGGCGGTGGCATTGTTCGGGCTTGTGCGATGGCACTGGAACGTGCCGTGGATCGTACTTGGCGCGGCGGTGGCGGGGGTGATGGCATCACTGGCGGGCATGTCCTGAACGAACCGGGCAAATGCCTTTGTTAAACTGCGGCACGCATTGTGTTCGCGGGGAGCATGCCCCGAACCGACTCACTTGCACTGACCAACACTTCACGGAATCAAACTTATGGCCGGTGGCGGCGATTCGACACGCGCAATCCTTTACGCACTCGGCGCAAATTTCGCCATTGCGGTGGCAAAGGGCATTGCTGCATTTTTCACTGGCTCCAGCGCGATGCTGGCCGAAACGGTGCATTCGCTGGCCGACTGCGGCAACCAGTTGCTGTTGTTGCTGGGCATCAAGCAGGCCAAGCGGGCGCCTTCAGCGGAATTCCAGTTGGGACAAGGCAAGGCGATCTATTTCTGGTCGTTCCTGGTCGCGGTCATGCTGTTCACCGTCGGCGGCATGTTCTCGCTGTACGAAGGCATCCACAAATTGCAAAGTCCGGAAGGGCTGGATGCGAGCAAGTTGTGGTGGGCGGCGGGCGTGCTGGCCTTCGGCATCGCGGCGGAAAGCGTGTCGATGCGCGCGTGCATGGTGGAAGTCAACAAGTCGCGTGGTGGACGGTCGCTGTGGCAGTGGTTCCGCGAAAGCCGGCAGGCTGAACTCGTGGTCATCTTCGGTGAGGATCTGGCCGCGTTGCTGGGCCTGGTGTTCGCACTGATTGCCGTGCTGCTGACGATCTTTACAGGCAATGCGATGTGGGATGCGATCGGCACGATCATGATCGGCGTGCTGCTGATCGTGGTGGCGGTGTTCGTGGCGCGGGAAGTCAAGGCGATGCTGATCGGCCAGAGTACCGACCCGACCCGTCAGGCGGAAATGCACAAGTTCCTCGAGGAGCGTCCCGAAATCGGGCACGTGATCAGCCTGATCACGTTGCAGCTCGGCAACGATGTCATGGTCGCAGTGCAGGCCGAAATGCACGAAGAGCAGACCACGCGCGCGCTGGCCATGCAGATCAACACGATCGAAGGCGATTTCAAGACCGCGTTCCCGGAAGTGAAGTGGAGTTTCTTCGAGCCCGACATCAAGCGGGATCTTCCGGCCTAAGCGCATGCCCACCCTTGTAGGAGCGACTTCAGCCGCGAATTCTTGGTTGTGCGATTGCGAATTTGTTCGGGCTTGGTTGCTGAGTGGAAGCGTGCCGGACAAATTCGCTGCAACATTCCTGCAGGAGCTCACCTGAATCCGCTGCCACGAAAAGCGGAGCCCCGCAGGTTTATTCCGGCGCGCGCAGCCACTCGACTTTGTGACTCGCGCCCGCTTCACCCATTGCTTTGCGCAGCACCGATAACGTCGGCAGCAACGCCTGATCCAGTTTCCACGGCGTATTGACCAGCAACATCCCGCTGCCGTTCATGCGCAGCGGCGAATCGTCCGGGCGCACCAGCAGTTCCGCGATCAGCACGGACTTCGCAGGCAACGTCGCTGCGCGCCGGTAGAAATTCTGTAGCGCACGGCGCAGTTTGATCGGATACCACAGCGCGAACATGCCCTGCGGCCAGCGCGTCAGGCCCTCGCGGAGCGCGGCTAGCACGGCGTCGAATTCCTGCAGCTGTGCTTCGTAGGGCGGATCGATCAGAACGAGTCCACGCGTGATTTTCGTACTGCCATCTTTCGGCGGCAGCGACGCCTTGATCGCCGAGTAACCATCGCCAGCATGGATCTGGAATCGCTTGTCGTCGCCGAAGTTGCGCTGCAGCGCCGCTGCCTCGATCGGCTGCAGTTCCCACGCGGCGATACGGTCCTGCGCGCGCAGCGCGTGCCCCAGCAGCCAGGGCGAGCCGGGATACGCGCTCTTGCCGTGCTGCGATCGGCAGACATCGATGGCGGTCAGATACCGCGCGATCAGTGCATCCTTCGACGCGCCTGCGGCCAGCTTGCCGATGCCGGCATCGGATTCGCCAGTCTTGAGCGCGGCGCTGCCCGCCAGCGCATACAGGCCGCGGCCGGCATGCGTATCCAGCGCGAAGCAGGACGACGGTTTTGCGGTCAGGGCATCGCACAGGGCGAGCACGACGATGTGCTTGAGCACGTCGGCATGGTTGCCGGCATGGAACGCGTGGCGGTAATTCATCCGGCGAGCATAGTCGGTGGCATCGGCCGCGGCTATGCTGCCGCGCATGGCGACGACGACCACCATCCTGATTGCCGAAGACGAGCCTGCCATCGCCGACGCGGTGTTGTATGCGCTGCGCAGCGAGGGTTTCGTGGTCGAACACCATCTGCTCGGCGGCGGCATCGTGGCGCGGATCGAGCAGGGCGGCATCGATCTGTTGCTGCTTGACGTGGGCCTGCCGGATATCAACGGTTTCGATGTCTGCCGGAAGGTGCGCACGGTCAGTGAGCTGCCGGTGATCTTCCTCACTGCGCGCAATGATGAAGTCGATCGCGTGCTGGGTCTGGAGCTCGGCGGTGACGATTACATCGCCAAACCCTTCTCGCCGCGCGAGTTGGTGGCGCGGGTGCGGGCGCGGTTGCGCCGCCATGCGCCCGCGGAGCAGGGCCAACGTGCCGGTTCATTCGAGATCGATCGCGATGCGCACCGCATCCGTTTCGCCGGCCAGCTGCTCGACCTGACCCGTTACGAATACGCACTGCTGTCGGAATTGCTGCGTCGCCCCGGCGCGATCCTGAGCCGCGCGCAGTTGCTGGACCGTGCTTGGGATGGCGACAGCGACAGCGCCGACCGCACCGTCGACACCCACATCAAGACCTTGCGCGCGAAGCTGCGCGCGATTGATCCGCAGGTCGAACCGATCCGCACGCATCGCGGCATCGGATACTCGCTCGACATCGCGTGAAACGCCGCGCATGAAGATCGGTCTGCGCATCCTGCTTGGCTATTTCCTGATCGTCGCGCTGGCCGCGTGGCTGGTGGCGCGCGTGTTCGTGCAGGAGGTCAAGCCCGGCGTGCGGCAGGCGATGGAGGACACGCTGGCCGATACCGCCAACGTGCTCGCCGAGCTCGCCAGCGACGATATGCTCGCCGGCAACATCAACAGCGGCCGCTTCGCGCAACGCGTGCGCGCCTTGCGCGGGCGCGACATCGGTGCGGATATCTGGGGCTTCGAAAAACGCAGTGCCAGCTATCGGATCATCGTCACCGACGCGAGGGGCATGGTCGTGTTCGATTCGGAAGATCGCGATCTCGGCCGCGACAATTCACGCTGGAACGATGTACACCGCACCTTGCGTGGACAGTACGGCGCGCGCTCCACGCGCAGCGATCCGAACGACGAATCCTCGTCGGTGATGCACGTTGCCGCGCCGATCAAGGACGGCGACCGCATCGTCGGCGTGCTGACGGTCGCCAAGCCCAATCGCGTCATCGAGCCTTTCATCGCGCGCAGTCAGGACGTGGTCATGCGTTGGGGTTGGGTCTTGATGGGTGTTGCATTGCTGGTGGGCATGATCGCGGCCTGGTGGCTGTCGCGGCAGCTGGGTGCCTTGCGCACCTATGCGCATGCGGTCGCGGCTGGCGAGCGCGCCGTGTTGCCCGACACCGCCGGGGAATTCGGTGATCTCGGCCGCGCGCTCGAATCGATGCGCCGAGAGCTGGAAGGCCGGCAATACGTCGAGCAATACGTGCAGACGCTCACGCACGAAATGAAAAGCCCACTGGCCGCGATCCGCGGCGCGGCGGAATTGCTACAGGAACCGTTGCCCGAAGCCGAGCGCGCGCGTTTCGCCGCCAACGTGCAATCGCAGGGCGAGCGGCTGACGGAAATGATCGACAAGCTGCTGGCGCTGGCATCCGTGGAACACCGCACGCAGTTGCAACAGCGTGAACCGGTCGATCTGCCGGCGTTGATCGAAGGCATCGCGGAGGACATCGCGCCGCGTCTTGCGCAGGCGGGCATGACGCTGCATCAGATCGCGTTGCCCGGCTTGAAGATCGAAGGCGATGCGTTCCTGCTGCGCCAGGCGATCCGCAATCTGCTCGACAATGCCATCGAATTTTCCACGCGCGGGTCGACCATCGATCTGGAACTGCGCAACGCCGATGGGCATGTGGAAGTCGTCATTGGAGATCGCGGCCCGGGCGTGCCCGATTACGCACGGGACCGCATTTTCGAGCGCTTCTATTCCTTGTCCCGCCCGGATGGCGGGAGCCGCAGTTCGGGACTTGGATTGCCGTTCGTACGCGAAGTGGCGCTGCTGCATGGTGGCAGCATCGAGCTCAAGGATCGTGCTGGCGGTGGTACGCAGGCAATTCTGCGCTTGCCGTAGGTGGGCCGTGTCCACCGTTCTTCGTTCCGATTGCGGCGATGGTGGCCCAAGGCCCACCCTACGGCGTCTTGCTGCGATTGATCGGCATCGATATCCAACCTGCGCGGAATGACGCGCAGCCAACTTCACCTGCGCTTCAAGCTCGCCCCCTCGTAGCATCACGTCAGCGCATCACGCTGCCCGCGTCTCCGATCTGGACTGCGCGATGAAAACACCTCGACTGCTGCTCCGCTTCCTCACCGTCGGCGGTCTTGTTTTATTGCTGCTGGTGCCGCTGATGATGATCCGCGGCGCAATCAGCGAGCGCCAGATGTTCCGCGCGCAGGCGGTGGCGCGCGTGACACAGAGCGCAGCCGGCGCACAGCGACTGGTGGGGCCATTGCGCATCATTTCATGGACTGACAGCCAACCGGTCCAGCTCATCGACGACAAGGGCGTCAAGCGAAGGCGCATCGACAAGACCACAGACCAGATAGTGCAGACGCCGCTTGCACTCACCATCGACGGCAATCTGGTGCCCGGCACGCGCCTCATCGGATTGCATGAAGTGCGCGTTTACGAATGGCACGCGAAGTTGAAGGCGACATTCGGCAGTGATTTGCCCGAGCCGCCGGCGAACGTGACGCGTGAATACGCGGCGCCGTATCTCGTGTTCGGCCTGGCCGACGTGCGTGGACTGGTAGGAACGCCCAACCTGCGCATTGATGGCGGATCGGCACGCCTGCTTCCGGGGGCTGGCCCTCTGGCGCAACGGTTCACCGGCGTGCACGTGCTGCTGCCAGCGACCACCGGCACGGACAACATCGGCAAGCGCATCGCCGGCAACCGCATCGACCTGGATTTCGCGCTGGCTGGCACCGAGTCGCTGTCGATCGCACCCATCGCCGACAGCAACCGCATCGCGTTGACTTCGTCGTGGCCGCACCCGTTGTTCGGTGGCCGCTTCCTGCCGCGCACGCGCACGGTGAACGACAAGGGATTCAACGCGCGTTGGGACATTTCATCCCTCGCCAGCGATGCGCAATCGCAATTGCGTCGCGGAGCCGGACTGACTGGCGATTCCGCTTTGGACAGCCTGCAGGTCGACTTGGTCGATCCAGTCAACGTGTACTCGCAGGCCGAACGCGCCACCAAGTACGGCATCCTCTTCATCGTGCTCACCTTCGTTGGCTTCGCGCTGTTCGAGCTTATCAAGCATCTGCCGATCCATCCGCTGCAATACCTGCTGGTCGGGCTGGCGCTGGCGATCTTCTTCCTGCTGCTGCTCAGCTTGTCCGAGCACATTCCTTTCTGGCAGGCATACGCCGTGTCAGCGGCGGCATGCATTGGCCTGCAGGGTTTTTACCTCAGCCATGTCCTGCTAAGCCGCCGCCGTGCGCTCGGCTTCGCCGCGATGCTCACAGCGTTGTACGGCGTGCTGTACGGTTTGCTGGTGTCGGAAGACAACGCGCTTCTGATGGGCTCGCTGCTGCTGTTCGGCATTCTCGCTGCTGTCATGTGGATCACGCGGAAGGTGGATTGGTATGCGCTCGGGGCGACTTTGCGGTAAGTGGTTTTTTCCTGCTTCGCTCGGGGAGAAGGAAATCAAAATAGCGAAACCCCCGGCACCAGCCACAACGACACCACCGCCAAGCCCGTGCCAAAAACAATCGCCGCCAGTACGTCGCTTGGATAGTGCAAGCCCAAGACCACGCGCGACACCGCAACACTTGCGGTGAAAGGAATCAGCAGCCATGCGAGCATCGGATAGTGCGCCAGCGCCACCAGCGTGAATGCAACCGCGTGCAGCGTGTGGCCCGATGGGAAACTGAACTCGTCCAGCGGCGCGACCCACGCCTGGATACGTATATCGGAAGCGAACGGGCGCGGTCGCCGTGTCCAGCGTTTTAGCAGTTTGTACAGCATTAGCGCGACCACGCCTGTCACGGCCAGATGCACCGAGGCATGCACTCCTGACACGCCATCGAGCAATACCATCGCGGCCATCAATCCGTACCAGAACACACCATCGCCGAGCCGGCTGACGGCGGCGAAATAACCGCGGCAATCGTTTCGCACCGCCCAGCCATTCACGCGCAGGCACCAGTTCGAATCCGTATCCACCAAGCGTTTATGTCGTGGCCACGCGTGCATGCGCACCTCCCGTCCGTGCAAGCGCGGCGAGAATGGCGTCGAAATCCGCGAAGACCTGTTCCGGACGCAGGTGCTCTATCGCAGCACGTGCGGCCATGCCCGCCAACCTCCGCGCCGGCGCGTCGTCTGCAAGCCGGACGCAGGCAGCAACGAATGCCACATCCTCGCCTTCAGCGATCGCCGCGCCGTGCACGCCATCGCACAGGTGCTCACGCGCCGCGCCGTAGTCGAAAGCCACGGTCGGCACGCCACTGGCCATTGCTTCCAACGTTACGTTGCCGAAGGTCTCGCTGCGGCTTGGAAAAACAAACAGGTCGCCGCTGGCGAAGTGCCGCGCGACGTCTTCGCCGCGCTGCACGCCGCAGAAGATGAAATCGGGGTTGTCCCGTGCCAGCTGCTCGCGCGCCGGTCCGTCGCCGACCAAGACGAAGCGCGCCTTCGGCTGTGTCCGCTGCAGTGCGCGGTACGCACGCACCGCCAGCGCGAGGTTTTTTTCCGGGGCGATGCGCCCGATGTGGATCGCTGCCAGTCCTTCGTCGTCCAGTCCCCACTGCGCACGCAGTGCTGGGTCGCGTTTGGCAGGATCGAACAGTCCCGCGTCCACCGCGCGCGGCAGATGCACCACGTTGTCGAAACCTTCCGCCTGCAGGAAGTCGCCCAGTTGCCGCGTCGGCACCAACGTCGCATCACCACCATTGTGAAAATGCCGCATCCAACGCAGCGCCGTGCGTTCGAGCAACGGCGCGCCGTAATCGCGCATATATTCGTCGAAGCGTGTATGCAGCCCACTCGCGGCCGGAATGCCAAGTCGTTTCGCCGCGCGCAGCGCCGACCATCCCAGCGGGCCTTCCGTGGCCACATAGATCGTATCCGGCGGTGTCTGGTTCCACAGGCACGTGAGTGTTCCGGTGGCCGGGAATCCGAATTTCAACCCCTGATAACGCGGCAAGCCGGCACCGCGCACGAGTGTTTCATCGAGCTCGGCGGATTGGCCTGCGGCCTGTCGAGGCCTGACCACCGATACCGCGTGTCCGCGTGTCCGTAATCCCTGTGTCAAGGCTTGCACGGTCAGTGCGACACCGTTGACTTCGGGCGGCCATGTTTCGGTGACGATTGCGTAGCGCATCGGCGGCATCCGGTTTTGTGGATGCTGCGCCTGCAAGATGAACGTCGTGCGGCAGGGACATGACCGTGCCGTTACCGGGTGCGCCACATTCATCCGTTCGCGATGTGTTCGGACCTGTCAGAGGCGGTTATGAGATTACGCACGCGCCGCTGAATTGTCATCGCGGCAAAACGTGTGAGGCATGGATGCGTGATCGGAGTAGACGGACAACGTCGTGATTGCACATCCTGCACATGCGCCGCGACGCAGAGTCAATCCGTCACGAAATCGATCCCGATGCCGAGATCGGCCATGTCTCCGGATTCGCCCGCCAAGTCCGCCGCAAGCAAGGGGCGCGACTCCAGCCAGCGTTTCGACAAAGTCAAGGCGAGTTGCTGGCCATCGATGCGCAGGTCGAGTGTCGGGATCGGTTCGCCATCATGCGAGCGGTGCAACAGCACGGCCAGCCGCAATAACGCCGCGCTGCGACGGGCCCCGGCAAGCAAACGGTCCGGCAGCGCATCGAATGCAGACTTCGGGATGCCGCGGCGATGTGTACGCACCAATGCAGCAAGGAACTGCTGCTCCTGCCGGGAGAAACCGGCGATGTCGGAATGCGCGAGCACGTACGCGCCGTGTACCTGATACTGGCTGTGCGCGATGGCAAGGCCGAGTTCGTGCAGGTTTGCGGCCCAACCCAGCATGCGGCGCTCGTCCGCGTCGAGTTTCCACGCGCCGGTCGCCTGGTCGAACAACTGCAATGCCGTGGCCTCGACGCGTGATGCCTGCAGCGCATCGATGCCGTAGCGCTGCATCAGCGCCTGCACCGACACGTCGCGCGGATCGTTGCCACCGCCGCGGCCGATCATGTCGTAGAGGATGCCTTCGCGCATCGCCGCCTTGCTCACGGCCATGCGCTGCAAACCAAGCGCAAGGAACGCCGCTTCCAGGATGAGCACACCGCCGGCGATGATCGGTTTGCGCTCTTCCGACAGGCCGGGCAGGTCGATGGCGTCGATGTGTCCGGCGGCCAGCAAACGGTCGCGCACCTGCGGCAAAGCCTCGGCGGTGATTGCGCCCTTGGTGAGTTTCATCGCCGCGCAGATGTCACCGATGGCCTTGTTGGTGCCGGACGAGCCCAGCACTTCGTCCCAACCCAGGGCGCGGTAGATGCCGGCGAACTGCTGGAATTCAGCGCTCACCTCGATCAGCGCCTCCCGCCACTTCTTCTTCGACAATTTTCCGTTGCCGAAGAAGCGCCGCGTCGTGGCCACGCAACCTACCTGCAGGCTTTCGCGTTCGATCGCATCGAAACCACTGCCGATGATGCATTCGGTGGAACCGCCGCCAATGTCGATCACCAGCCGCAAGTGTTCGGGTTTGGGCGGCTGTGCATTGGCGATGCCGAGATAGATGAGGCGCGCTTCCTCACGGCCGGAAACAACTTCAATGGCGTGTCCAAGCGCGGTTTCCGCGGGGACGAGGAACGCTTGCGGCGCCGACAGCTGACGAACGGTGTTGGTGGCGATTGCGCGCACGCGCGAGGGCGGCACGTCGCGAATGCGCTGGCCGAAACGGGCAAGACATTGCAGCGCGCGATGGCGCACCTCCATCGTCAGGCCGCCCTTGCCGTCGAGGCCTTCGGCCATGCGCACCATTTCGCGCAGGCGATCGACGACGCGCAACTGGCCCAGCGTGTAACGCGCAACGACCATGTGGAAACTGTTGGAGCCCAAGTCGATGGCGGCCAGCAAGTCGCCATCCTGCAGGGGTTGGCCATCACGCACGGGAATGCTGTGGTGCGAAGGCGCGCCAGCGGGCGGGGCAGGCATGGAAGGCCGCGCAATCACCTCGCGGCTCATGCCTTGAGCGCCGCGAGCAGCGCGTTCTGTGCCGAATAGGGTGTTTCGTTCTCCCGTGGCGTGACTTGGTGATAGGTGCCGTCTGCGCGCAGTTCCCACGCGTTGAGGTTGTCGGCGAGATAGTTGTCCAGCGCTTCGTCGCGCACGCGCTTCGCAAGTTCCGGATCAAGGATCGGGAAACAGGTTTCGACGCGACGCAACAGGTTGCGCTCCAGCCAGTCGGCGCTGGCGCAGAACAGATCGGGATCGCCCTCGTTGCCGAACCAGTACACGCGGCTGTGCTCGAGCAACCGTCCGACAATCGAACGTACGCGGATGTTGTCGGAAATGCCGGGCACGCCGGGTCGCAGGGTGCACGCGCCCCGCACGATGAGATCGATCTCGACCCCGGCCTGCGATGCCGCGTACAGCGCGCGCACCACCTGCGGTTCGTTGAGCGCATTCATCTTGGCGATGATGCGCGCGGGTCTGCCTGCGCGGGCCAATTCCGCTTCGCGTTCGATCCGTTGCAACACGCCCGGATGCAGGGTGAATGGCGATTGCAACAGGCGCTTGAGCTTGATCGCGGGCGCAAGGCCGGAGAGTTGCTGGAAGATGAGGTGTACGTCGTTGCTGATGTCAGGGTCGGCGGTGATCAGGCCGAAGTCGGTGTACCCGCGCGCCGTGCCGGAATGGTAATTGCCCGTGCCCAGATGCACGTAGCGGCGCAGCTTGCGGCCTTCGCGGCGCACGATGAGCAGCATTTTGGCATGCGTCTTGAAGCCGACCACGCCGTACACCACCTGCACGCCGGCCTCTTGCAGGCGATCGGCGAGACCCAGATTGGCTTCCTCGTCGAAACGCGCGCGCAGTTCGACCACGACGGTGACGTCCTTGCCGTTGCGCGCCGCCTGGATCAGGCAGTCGACGATGCCCGAATCCTTGCCGGTGCGGTACAGCGTCTGCTTGATCGCGAGCACGCTGGGATCGTTGGCGGCCTGCCTGATGAGCTCAAGCACCGGCGCGAATGAATCGAAGGGATGGTGCAGCAGTATGTCGCCCTGAGCGATGCGTTCGAACATCGCATCGATGCCCTTCAGCACGCGCGGCACGAACGGCGTGAATTTCAGATCGGGACGCGCCACGAGATCGTAGATCTGCGAGACGCGGTTGAGATTGACCGGGCCGTCGATGCGGTACACGGCGTTGTCGGTGAGGTCGAAATTGTCGAGCAGCGTCTTGACGATGGCTTCCGGACAATCCTGCGCGATTTCCAGGCGCATCGCACGCAGGTAGCCGCGTCCGATCAGCTCGTCGCGCAAGGCGAGCGCTAGGTTTTCCATTTCGTCGTCGTCGAGAATCAGCTCGGAATTGCGCGTCACCCGGAACTGGTACGCACCCTTGACCTCCATGCCGGGAAACAGCTCCTCGACGAACACCGACAGCACCGACGACAGAAATACGAAATCGTAGTCGCCGCCAGATACCTCCTTCGGCATCTGGATGATGCGTGGCAGCGAACGCGGCGCACGCACGATGGCGAGATGGCCGACGCGGCCGAATGCGTCCTTGCCCTTCAGCACCACTACGATGTTGAGCGACTTGTTGAGGATTTTCGGAAACGGATGCGCGGGGTCCAGGCCCAGCGGCGACAGCACGGGCATGACTTCGTCGCGGAAATACGTCCGCAACCAGTCCGATTGCGCAGGCGTCCACGCGTCGCGGCCCAGTACGCGCACGCCAGCATCCGACAGCGCCGGCCGCAGTTTCTCGTTCCAGCAGCGATACTGCGCTTCGACCAGTTCCGCAGCGCGGTCGTGGATCAGCTTCAGCGTTGTGGATGGGGCCAGGCCATCGGGCGCGGGCACGATGCCGAAGTCGATCGCATGGCGCACGGTTGCGGCGCGGATTTCGAAGAATTCATCGAGGTTGGTGCAGGAGATACACAGGTAACGCAATCGTTCGAGCAGCGGCATCTGCGTGTCGTGCGCCTGCGCCAGTACGCGAAAATTGAAGTCCAGTTGCGACAGTTCACGATTGAAGTACAGCGCCGGGTCGCGCAGCGCGTCGGGGTCGATGGTCACCTGCTCGACGACCGGATGTTCGGTTTTCTGCGAACCGGATTTGACCGGATCGGGACGGGATTGTGCGCCGGGCGATGTGCTGATTCGTGCGTTCATTTGCTTGCGCTCAATGCGGGAAGGACGCGGTCGCGCGCATGCACGCGTTCGGGTCCGAAGTATGAGGAAAACGTGCTGCCGAGGCCGACCTGGCTCTCGATTTCGAGCCGCGCCTGGTGCAGGTTCAACACGTGCTTGACGATGGAGAGACCGAGGCCCGTACCCCCGCTTTCGCGCGAACGGCTGGCGGAGACGCGATAGAAGCGTTCGGTGATGCGCGGCAAGTGCGCGGGCGGAATGCCGTAGCCGCTGTCGCGCACCTGCAGCACCGCGCCGTCGCCATCACGTGCGAAGCGGATCTTGATCGTGCCGCCGGCAGGCGTGTAACGCACCGCGTTGCTGACCAGGTTGGAGAACGCGCTGTGCAGCTCCTTGGTCGATCCCCACAAATCCACCTGCGCGCTGTCATCGAGCATGATCGCGTGGCGGTGCTGGCTGAGCGCCTCGGCTTCGCGCTTGAGCGTGGTCAGCATCGAGGCCATGGAAACGCTTTCGTCGGGCAGGCGATCCTGCGCTTCCAGGCGCGAGATCGTCAGCAGATCCTCCACCAGTTGCGTCATGCGCTGCGACTGCCGCTGCATCTCGGCCAGCATCGGCGCCCATTCCGGCTGCTCGGCCGGATCGAGCATGTCGAGGTAGCCATGCACCACGGTCAACGGTGTACGCAGTTCGTGCGACACGTTGGCGACGAAATCGCGACGCACCTGTTCCAGCCGCATCAGCTTGGTGACGTCGCGTGCGATCAGCAGCCAGAGCTCATCGGAATAAGGGATCAGGCGCAGATTCAGGCGTACCTGGCTGTCGACGGGTGAAGGCTCGTCCATCAGCGGCTCGGCATTGCGCCCGGCGGCCAGCCAGTGCGATATCGGCAGGGGGTGCAGGCGCATGCCGAGCGCTGCGCCGATGTCGTCGGTTTGACGCAATCCCAGCAGCGTTGTCGCAGCCTTGTTGAACCACTGCACGCGCTGGTTGTTGCGCTCGACGACGACGATTGCATCCGGTAATGCAGCACCGGCGGCGCGATAGGCGCGCAGCATGCCGATGAGGCGCCGCTTGCGGCTACGCATTTCGGCCTGCGAGCGATGCAACAGGCGATCGAGTTCGTTCCAGACACCGTTGCCCGCCGGCGGCGGCATGCGCCGGCGCGCAGTAAGCCGCGCGAGCACGGTGTGCAGCCGCCAGTAGTGCCACGCGAGGATGCTCAGCGCAGCGACTGTGACCATCGGCCACACGTGGCCGATCAACACACCAAGCACGGCCGCGATCAGCAACACCGCAACCAGAGTGCCGAGGGTCTTCAACCAGGCCGATTGCGCGCGCGGGGACATGGTGGGGATTCTGTCAGATGTAGGTTGACGGTTGCGTGCCCACTGCTTTTAGTAGGGGCGTCTGAAGCCGCTCCTACGAAAGGCGCTTCACATCGCCGCCGAAAACCGATACCCCGCGCCCCGCACCGTCTGCACCATGTTCTCGAGCTGGTGCGGCTCCAGTGTCTTGCGCAGGCGGCGGATGTGTACGTCCACGGTGCGCTCTTCGACGTACACGCTGCCGCCCCAGACATGGTCGAGCAGTTGGGAGCGCGTGTAGACGCGTTCGGGATGGGTCATGAAGAAATGCAGTAGGCGGTATTCGGTCGGGCCGATCGGCACCGGCGCCGGCGTGTCGGCGTTGTTCGCGAACACGCGATGCGCGGCGCCGTCGATACGCAGTGCACCGACGGCGACGCTGCCGTCCTCGTCGTCCTCGCGCGAACGCCGCATCACCGCACGGATGCGCGCCAGCAACTCACGCGCGGAGAAGGGTTTCACGACGTAATCGTCGACCCCCGCTTCAAGCCCGCCGACGCGATCGTTCTCCTCCCCGCGCGCGGTGAGCATGATGATGGGGATGTCGCGGGTCAGCGCATCCTTGCGCCAGCGTCGTGCCAGTTCCAGGCCACTGGTGCCGGGCAGCATCCAGTCGAGCAGGATGAGGTCGGGGACGCGGTCGGCGATCGCGGTCTGCGCCTCGCGCGCGTCGCCGGCATGCACCGGTTCGTATTCCCCCTTGCGCAGCGCGAAGGCGACCATGTCGCGGATCGCGGGCTCGTCATCGACGATCAGGATGCGTTTCTGCATGTCATGTCCTGCATGGCTGCCGTCTCGTGTCCTTGGCAATGGCACCAGTAGACGACGGTTTCATGACGATTGCATGACTTGCGGCGACTGCGGGTCAATCCCATGAAGGCAGGACAGGCGCCAGGGCGTCGCTGAAGAAGACGAGCAGCCTTCGTCATTTTGGATGCGGCCGTGCACCCAAGAGCGTCGGAAGTCGCGGCCCCGGCCGTCGCGATTTCCGTCGCTCCTATGGAAGCCTCAACGCTTCTTGAGATCTTCGTCCTCAACGCCCAGCCGCCGAAGTTCCAGCACCGTTGGCGTGATCGCCGCGATGCGCGCGTCGATGCGCGAGCGGGCGTAGTAGTCCAGTTCCGGCCGTTTCTTCAATGTATTGAGCTGGATCAGCGCCTGTTCCGGCCGGCCATTCAGATAGGCGGCCTCTGCGTAGGCCTCACCGGCGCGGATCGGGTCGCCCGCGATCTCGCTGGCGCGTGCGAAAGTCTGCTGGAAGAGGGGATCGTCCGCAGCACTGGCCAGCAGCGGCCGCAGCACGGCTTGGGCGCGCTTGCCGGCGGCAGGCGTGTTGCGCTCGCCGAGCATACGGGCGTAGCTGAGTGCGACAGCGCGGTTACTGGGCATCCTGTCCAGCAAGGTCTCGAAACGGACATCGGCGGCGGCCGATTTGCCGCTGCGGGCTTCGGACTCGGCCATCGCCAGCGTCAGCCACACGTCGCCCGGATGTTTTTCCAGGAGCGGTGCAAGCGCGGTGGCGGCGGCCGCGCCCTGTCCGGCCTGCAGGCGGGCAAAGGCAAGGCCGTAGCGTTCGGTGTCGCTCAGCGCGGCGGCGCGGCCCATGCGTTCGTACTCGTTGATCGCCGCAGCGGGCGTGGTCGCGGTCAACACGCGCAGGCGTTCGCGCGCCCAGCCGAACTGGTCGGCCGACGCGCGCACCGGGCCGCCGGGCAGGCGCAGCGAACCGGGCAACAGCGGGTTGTCGCTGACCGTATCGATGGCGAGCGACGCCGGCGGCGCTACCGCAAGCTGCACCGCACGCTCCTTGGCCTCGCCGATACGGGTGGTGGTGATCGGATGGGTCAGCAGGTATTCGGGGGTGCGTTCACGCTCGCCGCCACGATTGCTGCGCGTGGCCGACAGCATGCGCTCGAAGAACACCGCCATCGCCTTGGGGTCATAGCCGCCGCGGCTGAGCGTGCGGATGCCAATGCGGTCGGCCTCGGATTCATTGCTGCGCGTGTAGTCGATCTGACGTTGCGCCATCAGCCCCTGGGCGGACATGACCGCCGCCATGCTCGCGTCGCCCGAGGAATTGCCGCCGGCCTTCTGCGCCAATACGATCGCGCCCAGCATCGCGAGCAGGATGGGCAGGCTCTCGCGCTCGGCCTTTTCCACCGCGCGCAACACGTGCGACTGCGTGACATGGGCGATCTCGTGGGACATCACGCCGGCCACTTCGTCCTCGCTGCGCGCGGTGAGCACCAGGCCCGCATTCGTGCCGATGTAGCCGCCGAGCGTCGCGAACGCGTTGATCTGGCGGTCCTTGAGCATGAAGAAGGTGAAGGGCTGCTGCGGCCGGTCGCTCGCGGCCGCCAGCCGGTTGCCCATGCCCTGCAGCCAGCTGTCGATCAGCGGGTCGTCGAGGATGTAATCGTAATGACGCAGCTGGCTGAGCGTCATCGCGCCGTATTCGGCCTGCTGCGTGGGGGTGATGACTTCGCCCGCGGACGAGCCGATGTCGGGCAGCCGGTTGTCCTGCGCTGCCAGCGGAGCGGCCAGCGCCAAGGTCAGCGCGGCGACGGGCAGGGCAGTCAACAGGGCGTTTCGACGCAAGGGATTCTCCGGGGAAGTATTCGATGGCACATGGTCAATGGCACACGGTTCGAACGATGATGGAATATGCGCCAGCGCAAGGAGCATGCCCCGCAATGGCCGTCACGACGTGAATGACGGCTAATCCATTAGTTTCATGCAGGTTCGAGCGCGGTCGGGCAACATCGGCTGCAGTCTCTGACCAGACCTCACTCCACTAAGTTGCAGGAGACGCCCTTGAATCACCCGGAAATCACCCTCTACAGCAGCGCCCACTGCGGCTACTGCGTCGCCGCCAAGAACTTCCTGAAGAGCAAAGGCCTGGAATGGAACGAGGTCCGTATCGACATGGACCCGGCCGAGCGTCAGAAGATGGTGGCCTTGGCCAAACGCACCAGCGTGCCGCAGATCTTCATTGGCGACACGCATGTCGGGGGCTATGACGACATGATGGCGCTGCACCGCGCGGGGAAGCTGGATGCGCTGCTGGCGAGCGATTGCGCATGACCTCGGAGAACACGCCGGACAGTACTCTTTCCAACAGCAGCACTCCGGAGAGCGGGGACGAAGCCAACCGCATCGCCGAATTCAGCGCTTTCCGCAAGCGCATGAATGAGCGCATCCTGGCCGAACCCAACCAGGTTGTGCGCCGTTTCTTCGCGCTGGATACGCAGACGTATCAAGCCGGCGCGCTCGACGTGAAGACCAAGGAGCTGCTGGGACTGGTCGCCTCGCTGGTGCTGCGCTGCGACGACTGCATCAGCTACCACGTCGCGCAATGCCGCGAGGCGGGCGTCAATCGCGACGAGATGTTCGAGGCGTTCTCGGTGGGGTTGGTCGTCGGTGGCTCGATCGTCATCCCGCACCT
>JALYOU010000052.1 GCA_030856725.1 Pseudomonadota bacterium | reverse complement strand
GGCAAGCCTTCGATGAAGCTGCGATCGATCTTGAGCGTGTCGACTGGAAACCGCTTGAGATACGCCAGCGACGAATAGCCGGTGCCGAAATCGTCGATCGCCAGGCTGATGCCAAGCGAGCGCAACTGCCGCAGCACGTCGAGCGAGGCTTCGGCGCGGCCCATCAGCGTGGTTTCGGTGATCTCCAGACACAGACGCCCGGCATCCAGACACGAAACGTGCAACGACGCGGCGACCTTGTCCGCCAGTCCGGCGTCTTCGAATTGCCGCGCCGACAAATTCACCCGCAGCATCGGCGCGACGCCGTCCCGGTTGCAGGGCCAGCCTGCGGCATCGGCGCAGGCGCGCGGCAGGACGAACTCGCCGATCGGCACGATCAAGCCGGAACTCTCGGCCACGTCGATGAACTCGCCAGCCACGCGCAAGCCGTCCGGCTGGCGCCAGCGCACCAGCGCTTCCGCTGCGACGATGCCGCCGTGGCGCAGGTCGATCTCCGGCTGGTAGGTCACCACCAGCTGGTCATTCTTCAATGCCTCGCGGAGTCCGACTTCGACCTGCAGCCGGTCCAGCAGGCTGCGATGGTGGTCCGGGTCGAACACTTCGTAGCGGTTGCGGCCGCGCTCCTTGGCCTGCTTGCTGGCGAGGTCGGCGTCACGCAGCAACTCCTCGGGATTGGTCAGCGCGCTGCCATCGGTGAAGGCGATGCCGACGCTGGCGCTGATCTCGAACTGCTGCAGGCCAATCTCGACCTTGTCGCCGATGGCCTTGAGGATGTCCTCGGCCTGCCGCGTCGCCTTCCATTCGTATTCCAGCCGCGGCAGCAGCACGCTGAAACAGTCGCTCTCCACCCGCGCCACCACCGCCTCGTCCGGGGTGACCTGGTTGATGCGTTCGGCGAGGGTTCCCAGCAGCTCGTCGCCGCCACTCTCGCCGGCGCTGACATTGACGCCGTGGAAGCGGTCGATGTCGACGAACAGCACCGCCGCCAGCCGCGGCCGTCGCTGCATGCGCAGCAGGAACTGGCGCAGCGCGCCGTGGAACTGCGTGCGATTGCCGAGACCGGAGACCGGGTCGTAGAGCTTGAGATAGTCAAGCTGTTGTTCGGCGTTCTTGCGGCGTTCGATCTCCACCGCCAGCGCGACGAAATCGCTCATGTTGCCGGCGAATGCGATTTCATCCGGCTGCCAGTTGCGCGCCTCGCCGACGTGTTCGTGGCAGATCACGCCGTACATCTCGCCGCTGACGTGCACCGGCGCATCCAGCAACGACTGGATCGCGTGGCGATGGAAGTACGCGGTCAGCGGGCCCGGCAAGTCCGCGGTGATGGGCTCCTCGTGTACGTCGGCCGCGTGGATCACCCGCGCCCGCGGAAACGCCGCCGCATAGGCTGTGTTGTCGATCGCCAGGAACTCGTCGAAGCCCGTCGGATTGTGCGCATCCGCGTCGCGCTCGTAGCCGTGCACGCAGCGCAGCCCGCCGGCTGGCTCGAACTGCCAGACATTGACCCGCTCCACCTCCAGCACCTCGGCCCCCGTCTCGGTGATGACGGTCAGCGCGCTGTCGAGATCGTCATGCTCGCGCCACAGTTGCCGGGTCAGCTGCATCAGCGCGCGGTTGTGTCGCCGCAGCCGGGAATCGCGGCGCTGGCTGCTGGACGATTTGACGCGTGTCGGCATGTCCGTGTCTCCGTGGACCATCATTGCCGCCCGGCATCCGTTCCAGGGCCGTTGAAACTCTTGTATCCGGCATGACGGCAAAAGCCGACATGCCCAGCCATCGCGGGGCAGCAGCCCCACCGCTGCTACAATTTACGCCTGTTTTCGTGCCTTGTGCCGTGATTTTCCAGGCACGTCCGGAACCCCCGTTTTCTTCTTCGCGCCCCTCTTTGGGCTAGCGCGATGCCGCAATGGACCCCGCCATGACCAGCACCGCCGAACTGTCCTCGCCAGCGTCAGCCAACACCGCGCTTACCGGCAGCGTGCTCGACGCCGATTACACGCTGGACCACAAATACACCCGCACCGATGGCCGCATCTATCTGTCCGGCGTGCAGGCGCTGGTGCG
>JALYOU010000050.1 GCA_030856725.1 Pseudomonadota bacterium | reverse complement strand
GATTTCCTCGGCGTGATGCTCGACACCTTCGACGACCAGCGCCGCGCCTACGAATTCTTCGTCAATCCGCTGGGCGTGCAGGCCGACCTGATCCGCGACGAGGCCACGGGCCGGGAGGACGACTCCTGGGACGGCCTGTGGACCAGCGCCGCGCGCATCACCGACACCGGTTACGACGTGGAGATGCGCATCCCGTTCGCCACGCTGCGTTTCAAGGACACCGATGGCCCGCGCCGCTGGGCGGCCACGTTCCTGCGCATCCGTCCGCGCGAATTCCGCTACCAGTACTTCAGCAACCGCATCGAGCGCGGCACGCGCTGCATGCAATGCGCGTTCGACAAGTTCGACGGCTTCACCGGCATCCGCCAGGGGCGCAACCTGGAGATCACGCCGACGCTGACCGTGATCCATGCCGAGGAACGCGTCGGGCCGAACGCACCGTGGCATGGCGAAGGCACCGACATCGAGCCCGGCCTCGACGTGGCGTGGGCGCCGAGCCCCAACTTCACCCTCAACGGCACACTCAACCCGGATTTCTCCCAGGTTGAATCCGACCAGGCGCAGCTCGACCTCAACACCAGCTTCGCGTTGTTCTTCCCGGAGAAACGGCCGTTTTTCCTCGAAGGCGCGGACTACTTCAGCACGCCGTTGAACGTGCTCTACACGCGCCAGATCGCCGACCCGGATTTCGGCTTGCGGCTGACCGGACGCAGCGGCCAGCAGGCCTACGGAGCGATCCTCGCGCGCGACTCAACCACGCAGTTGCTGGTGCCCGGCGTGCTCGGTTCGAGTTTCCGTTTCCTCGACCAGGAAGCCGACGTGCTCGTGGGCCGCTATCGCTACGACTTGAACAAAAGCACCACGCTCGGCGCGATCACCACCGTGCGCCGCGGCGAGGATTACCAGAACGCACTCGCCGGTTTCGATGGGCGCTGGCAACAGGGCATCCACACCCTGCGCGGGCAGTGGTTGCGCAGCGATTCGGAATACCCGAACGGACTTGGCCTTGCCGACACCGCGCCGCAGGGCGATGCACTGTTCCTCCACTACAACATCGGCAAGCGCAACTGGTCGGGCAACGCGCAGTACACCCAGATCGATCCAGGGTTCCGATCGGACCTGGGCTTCATCACCCAGGTCGGCTTCGACCGCGCGCTGCTCGGCGGCAGCTACACCTGGTTCGGCAAGGAAGGGGCCAAGATCAGCCGCATGTCGGTCAACGGCGACTTTGACATCACCCATCGTTTCGACGGCCAGCTGCTGGAACGCGAAGTCGAGGGTTACTTCAACATCAACGCGGCGCGCGAAACGTTTTTCAACATTGGCGCGGTGAGCCGCGAGCGGTTCTGGAACGGACAGCTGTTCGACGAAACGTTTTTCACCTCGTTCTCGGAAACCACCGTGCGTCCCGGCTTCAGGGCCGGCATGTTCCTGCGCAGCGGCGACATGCTCGACCTGTCCGCCTCGCGCATGGGCCAGGGCGTGGTCTGGGAACCGTACGTGACGCTGGACATCGGCCGCGGCATCAATCTCAACGTGAATTACTCGCAGCAGCAGCTGCGGCGCGATGGCGGCACGGCGTTCGATGCAAAGGTGCTCGACTCACGCCTGAGCTGGCAGTTCGATCCACGCCAGCGCTTGCGATTGTCGGTGCAGGCCAGCGACATCGAGCGCGACCCGTCGCTGTACACGCGGCCGGTCAACCGGCGCGGGCGCGACGTGGCCTCGCAGCTGCTGTATTCGTACAAGCTCAATCCGCGCAGCGCGGTGTATGCGGGCTATTCGCAGGGCGGCTATTCCGACGACCTGCAGAACGACCTGTTCGCCAACAACCGCAACGTGTTCCTGAAACTCAGTTATGCGTGGCAGCCGCAGTTCTGATCGGCGCGATATGTCCCGGAAGCTCCGGCTACCGCGTCGCACGGGCCACGGGATAACGCATGACGCTCCAGCTTGCGCAGGATCGCATCGATGCCGCGCAGAAGGATGCAGCGGCGTGGACCGCCTGTTTTCAAGGGGAGCAGCGAGCATTACACCTTGTAGCCGGTATGGATCGCCACGATCCCCCCACTCAGGTTCCGGTAGTCACAGCGCGCGAATCGGGCTGTTTCCATCATCGCTTTCAGAGTGTCCTGCGGCGGGTGCTGGCGGATCGATTCGGCTAGGTATTGGTAACTGTCCGCATCCTTTGCGAACAGCTTGCCGAGCTTCGGCAGGATGTTGAACGAGTGGAAGTCGTACAGCGGCTTGAACCAGTCCGCGGTCACTTGAGAGAACTCGAGCACGCGCGCTTGTCCGCCCACTTTCAGCACGCGATGCATCTCGCGCAGCGCGGCATCCTTGTCGGTGACGTTGCGCAGACCGAAGGCGATGGTCACCGCATCGAAACAGGCATCGGGAAATGGCAGGTCCTGCGCGTTGCACTGCACGTACTCGAACCCGCGCACGTTGCCGCGATCGGTCATGCGGTCGCGGCCGACGGTGAGCATGCCGGCGTTGATGTCGCCCAGCACGATCTCGCCATCGGCGCCGACGCGTTCCTTCAACAGCGCCGCGATGTCGCCCGTGCCGCCCGCGAGATCGAGCACGCGGTCGCCTTTCTTCACCTGCGACGTCGCCACGAAGTAACGCTTCCACACCCGATGGATGCCCAGCGACATCAGGTCGTTCATCAGGTCGTAGTTGCCGGCGACCGAGGAGAACACGTCGCCCACCAGCTTCTGTTTTTCGGCGACGGGGACTTCGCGGTAACCGAAGTGAGTAGTGCCGGTTTTGTCGGATTCGCTCATAGGGCGATTATCGCACCGACGCAGAGGCAGCTCCGTAGGCTGGGTTGCCCGCAAAAAATCCAGCGCTTCTTGCCGACTGCTGGTTGAGGAAGCCACCCCAACCTACGTTGGGGAAGCATTCGCGTGCGGTTACAGGATGTAACGGCTCAAGTCGGGGTCCTGCACCAGTTCGCCGAGATGCGCATCGACATAGGCACGATCGATGCTGACGGTGTTGCCGCCGCGGTCCGGCGCTTCGTAGCTCAGTGTGTCGAGCAAGCGTTCCAGCACGGTGTGCAGGCGACGCGCGCCAATGTTTTCCTGCCGCTCGTTGACCTGCGCGGCAATCTCGGCGAGACGGTCAACGGCATCGTCGGTAAACGTGAGCGACACGCCCTCGGTCTTCAACAGTTCGACGTATTGCCGGGTCAGCGAGGCCTTGGGTTCGGTAAGAATGCGGACGAACTCGTCCTTGCCGAGCGCGCTCAGTTCAACGCGGATCGGAAAGCGGCCCTGCATTTCCGGGATCAGGTCGCTGGGTTTGGCCAGATGAAACGCGCCCGAAGCGATGAACAGGATGTGGTCGGTTTTGACCGCGCCGTATTTGGTGCTGACGGTGGAGCCTTCGACCAGCGGCAGCAGGTCGCGCTGCACGCCTTCGCGCGACACGTCGGCGCCGTAGCCCTCCGAGCGCTTGGCGACCTTGTCGATCTCGTCGATAAAAACGATTCCGTGCTGCTCGCAGGCCTCGATGGCGGCTTCGCGGATTTCATCCTCGTTGACGAGCTTGCCAGCTTCCTCCTCGATCAACATCGGTCGCGCGGCCTTGATGGTGACCTTGCGCGCCTGCGTCTTGTTGCTGGCGAGCTGCGAGAACATCGAGCGCAGCTGCTGGCCCATTTCCTCCATGCCGGGCGGCGCCATGATGTCGACGCCGACGTTCATCGCGGTTTCGATTTCGATCTCGCGGTCGTCTAGCGCGCCGCTGCGCAGTTGCTTGCGCAGCTTTGCGCGGGTGTCGTTGGTTTCTGGCGAATCGGCCTGCGCCGAGGGGTCGCTGCCGATGTCGATGGTGGTGGTGCTGGCGGGATGGTTGGTGAAGCCGAAGCCACTCGGCGCGCGACGCGGCAGCAACGTGTCGAGGATGCGGTCTTCAGCGCGTTCCTCGGCCTGCGTGCGCACGCGCTGCTTGGCCTGTTCGCGGTACAGCTTGACGGCGGTGTCGGCGAGGTCGCGGATGATCTGTTCGACATCCTTGCCGACATAACCGACCTCGGTGAAGCGCGTGGCTTCGACTTTCACGAATGGCGCGTTGGCCAAGGTCGCCAGGCGGCGCGCGATCTCGGTCTTGCCGACGCCGGTCGGTCCGATCATCAGGATGTTCTTGGGCATGACCTCGTTGCGCAGTTCGGGATCGAGCTGCATGCGCCGCCAGCGGTTGCGCAACGCGATGGCGACCGCGCGCTTGGCGGCCTGCTGGCCGACGATGTGGCGGTCAAGCTCCTGCACGATTTCGCGCGGAGTCATGGTGGCGGAGGTGTTGTCGATTTTTGTCATGTGTCCAAAACTGGTTGGGCGAGAGTGGCTTGAAGCGCGCGCCATGCTCTTCGTAGGAGCGGCTTCAGCCGCGAGTTTTTTGCAACAGCTGAAAAGCCGAAGAGTTCGCGGCTGAAGCCGCTCCTACGCAAGGCAGGAAGTCACAGTTCTTCGACCACGATGTTGCGGTTGGTGTAGATGCAGACGTCGCCAGCGATGTTGAGCGACTCGACCGCGATCCGGTTCGCATCGAGTTCGGTATGCAGCAACAACGCGCGTGCCGCCGAGAGGGCATACATGCCGCCGGAACCGATCGCGACAAGACCATCTTCCGGCTCGATGACGTCACCGGTCCCGCTGACGATCAACGACGTTTCCTTGTCGGCGACGGCAAGCAGCGCTTCGAGCTTCCCGAAGCGGCGCTCGGTGCGCCAATCCTTTGCAAGTTCCACGGCGGCGCGGGTGAGCTGGCCGTGTTTTTCCAGTTTCGACTCGAACAGTTCGAACAAGGTGAAGGCATCGGCCGCCGCGCCCGCAAAACCGGCCAGCACCTGCCCGTCCTTGCCGAGCCGGCGCACCTTGCGCGCGTTGGCCTTCATCACCGTATTGCCGAGCGTGACCTGTCCATCGCCCGCGACGACGACACG
>JALYOU010000044.1 GCA_030856725.1 Pseudomonadota bacterium | reverse complement strand
TCGGTCACATCCTGCGCCAGTACCAGCTGCGCAGGGCGGCCGCCGAACTCGATGTCGTGGTTATAGGTGGCGGCACGGATGCGGCTGCCATCTTTGCGCAGGTGGGTCCAGACCCGGCCTTGCGGTCGCTCGGCGACCTGCAGCCGTGCCGCGGCCTCCGCTGCGGACACCTCATCGGCGGGGCGGATGTCGAGCATGCTGCCTGACATGAGTTCTTCGCGGGTATAGCCGTAATTCGCCAGCATCGCGTCGTTGACCGCAAGGAAAGCCAATGTCGCGCGGTCGAACACCCACATCGGCATCGGGTTGTGCTGGAACAGAAAGCGGTACTGGTCCTGTGCTGCGCGCAGTCGCTCGCGGGTTTCCGACAACTCGGTGATGTCCTGCTGGATGCCCCGCAGCAGGCGCTGGCCCGGGATGCGGTTGCTCCACTCGCCGCGGGCAAAGATGGTGCGCACTTCTCCGTCGGGGCGCAGGATCCGGTACTGGATTTCCGACATCGGCTTATCGCCGGACACCAACTCGGCGACATCCCGCTTGCGGCGTTCCATGTCGTCGGGGTGGATGCGCTGGGGGATGTCGTCGATATGGAAGGGCTCGGGTCTGGGCGCCAGTCCCTGCATCTGGTAGATCTCCGGCGACCAGGTCACCAGCCCCGTGTCCAGTGCCCAGCTCCAGTCGCCGATTCCGGCGATGCGCCTGGTCTCGGCGAGTTGTTCGGCGCTGCGACGCAGGGAGTCGACCAGCGCCTGCCGCCGCCCACGCGAGCGCACCAGCACCCACAACAACGCCAGCCACAGCAGAGCCAGCAATCCGCCCAACACCGTGGCGGTGACGGCGAACCGGGTCCAGCCGGCAAGCACTTCGCGCTGCGCCAGCCCGACCGTGACCACCAGTGGGTAGTCGGGAAGCACGCGATAGGCGGCCATGCGCTTGCTACCGTCGAGCACGCTGACGAGGTCGTAATTGCCAGCTGGAGCCAGCGGCATTTGCTTGTCCACAAGTTCACTGTCGCGCAACGACGCCCCGACCCAGCGCGCGTTGTCGCGACTGCGCACCACCAGCGTGCCGTCGCGATGCAGGATGTTGGCAATGCCGTTGTCGCCTAGCTCGAGCCCGGCGGCAATCGGCTCCAGCGCGCTGATCCGCAGCAATGCGAACACCCAGGCCGGCTTGCCAGCGGTACTGCCGGGGATCGGTTGCGCCAGCGGCAGCACCCAACCGATGCCCGCGGCCTGTCGCGGATGGCCAATTCGCAAATGTCCCGCACTGCGGGCCGGATCGGCGCCTGTGGCGCGCAAACCGGGCAAGTCTGGCAAGGCCGGCAGCAGCGCGATGCCTTGCAAATCGGGATTGCGTCGCTGCACGGCGGCGGTGCGAGCCGCGAGCAATTCCGACGCGCGTTCCGGCGCAATGTCGGCAAACAGCGCCGCGTCCGCGGCGACGCCCGACAGGCCGCGCTCGAGGTAGTTCAACTGGCTGCGCAACTCACGCGCGGCACCAGCCGTCATGGCCCGCGCTCGGTCCTGGCCGTGCTGATAACGCAACGTGCGGTCGTTTTGCAGCACCAATGCCAGCGCAACCGCCAGGCCCAGCAGCAACGGCAGGCCATAGGCCAGCATGCGCCGGATACTCGGCGCGAGGCGGACAGGCTCGAGGACGGATTCGGGCGTCATATCTTCAGCGCGGTAGCAGCTCCATGTGATCACCGTTGCTACGGTGGGCCGGCAGGTCTGCGCGCGGCTCAGCGGCACCGGCACTGTCGCTCAGTGCTGCGCAGGCGGTCAATCAAGCTGTCGCTATTTGTGACTGGTCGCGCAACCTGACCGGATGCGGCATATGACGCAAAAGGTACGCCTCTGACATCAAGGGGCGGTGATGCGGGTGACCGGTCGATGCGGAGGGCGCGCCATGACGCTGACACATGCCTGTCGTGCGAATCAGCCTTGCAGGCGTTGCTCCTCCCGAAGATCAGCGCTCTCGAGGAGCGGCACTTGCTCCGCTGCTGTCGCTTCCGGACAGTGCAACCCACTCAATGCGCGGTTGCATGCTCGCGCTTGCTGGAGGTGTACGTCATCAGTTTGTCGGTCCACGCGATGCCGATCGCCGACAGGATGAAGACGGTATGGATGATGGTCTGCCACAGCACGCCAGCCATGGTGACGGTGGTGCAGGTCTTGTCTTTGAAGTTGGCGAGCAAGGCGGCCTGTTCGGCAGCGAATGCTGCCGTGGTGCCGCAGAACGGAAGTGCACCCACGCCGCCAACCTCGATGAAGGTCTTGAGCAGGTGGATCGAGCTGATGCCGATGATCGCCATGGCCAGCTTGACCTTCAGCACCGATGCGTTGACGTGCGACAGCCATTCCGGCTGGTCCGGATGGCCTTGCAGGCCAAGTCGCGACACGAACGTCTCGTAGCCGCCGACGATCACCATCACCAGCAGGTTGGAGATCATCACCACGTCGATCAGCCCGAGGACCAGCAGCATGATGCCCTGCTCGGTGAGGGAATTGGCGTCCATGACCAAGTGCAGCAGTTCCTTGAGGAACAGGAACACGTACACGCCCTGCGCGACGATAAGGCCAAGGTAAAGCGGCAGCTGCAGCCAGCGCGAGGAGAAGATCAGCGCGGGCAGTGGCGTGAGGCGGCGCGTGCGAAGGTCGGACATGCGAATGGGTCGATGCAAATGGGTCACGCAGGTTAGCGGTCGGCCGTGGCGCTGCCAAGCGCGTTTTGAAATGCCCGCGCATGCATCAACGCCACGCAACGCGCCGACCCATGAAAGATGCCCGTGCCCCGCAGACCCGCCGATACACTTCAAGTCATCGCCGCGCGTCGACCCTCAATCCGGCTTCGGCGGTTTCATCTGGTACTGCTGCGGCGGTGTCGCACCCAGCAGGTGCTCGACGAAATAATCCCAGCGCCGCCGCGTCACGTATGGCGAATCCGCGCCGAAGCCGTGCCGTGCGTGCGGCAGTAGCAGCAAATCGAAATCCTTGTTCGCCTTGACCAGCGCATCGACCACCAGCAGCGTGTTAGACGGCGGCACGTTGTCGTCCATCATGCCGTGCAACAGGAAGAGTTTGCCCTTCAACTTGTGCGCATGACTCTGGTTGGCCTGGTCGTCGTAGTTGCTCTTGCCGTCGCGCTTGACCTCGAGGCCCTGCCATTTCTCCGCCCAGTCGTCCTCGTAGTTGCGGTTGTCGTGGTTGCCGCTTTCGCTGATGCCGACCTTGAAGAAATCCGGATAGCGGAACATCGCCGTCGCCGTGGCGTTGCCACCGCCGGAGTGGCCCCAGATGCCGATGCGGTCCATGTCGATGAAGGTGTGACGCTTGCCGAGTTCTTTCATGCCGGCGACCTGGTCCGGCAGCGTGTTGTCGCCGATATCCTCGAAATACGCGTCGTGGAAAGCCTTCGAGCGGTACGGCGTGCCCATCCCGTCGATGGCCACGACGATGAAACCCAGTTCCGCCAGCGCCTGGTTGTCGCCGTGCGCGGAAGCGAAGTTGCGCGTGCGGATCGAGCCCACCTGCGGGCCGGGATAGATGTAATTGATGATCGGATATTTTTTGCTCGGGTCGAAGTTTGTCGGCTTGAACATCATTCCTTGCAAGTCTGTCTTGCCGTCGCGGCCTTTTACCGTGAACTTTTCCGGCGCGATCCAGCCCGCGGTTTTCAGTCTGCCAATGTCGGCGCGTGTGATTTCGGCGACGGTGCTGCCGTCATCGCTTCTGCGCAACACGCTGATCGGCGCCGATGCAGTGGTCGAATAGGTATCGACAAAATACGTCTCGTCCTTCGACAGCGCGATGCCGTGATTGGCATCCTCCGTCGTCAGCAAGATGACCTCACCGCCGTCGAGCCCGGCCCTGTAGTAATGCTGGAAATACGGATCGCGCCCGGCTTCGCGGCCGGTGCCGGTGAACCACACCGTGCGGGTTTTTTCATCCACGCGGTTCACTTCCGCCACGTTCCAGTCGCCCCGTGTTACCGCGCGCTTGAGCTTGCCGGTGCCCAGGTCGTACAGATACAGATGGCCCCAGTCGCTGCGCTGGCTCCACCACAGCACTTCGTTGCTGTCGGCGAGGTAACGCCAGTTGATCGCGTTGATGCCGCTCTCGAACCAGGTTTTGACTTTCTCGTTGAACACTTCGCGCACCGCGCCGGTTTCGACATTTGCGACGCGCAACCACGTGTGCTTGTGATCGCGCGATGTCGAAGCGAACGCCAGCGACTTGCCGTCCTCCGCCCACTGCACATCCTCCCAACCGCCGAAGCAGCTGACGTCGTCGCACTGCGTGGAGCGGTGCTGGTCCGGCGGCATCTTCAACCGCACCACGTTGCGCGTAGGCACGTCGATGACGACCCGCTCGATCATGGTGATGTCCTTGTCGCCCACCAGCGGGTACTTCCAAGTGTCCACGCGCGGGTGCCCGATGTTGGTGCTGACCAGCGTCATCTCGCCGGTCTTGCGCTGGTCCTGCTGGAAGGTCGCGATCTTCGATGCATCCGGCGACCACACCAGGATCGCGCGGTCGCTGTGCGTCCAGCCCGCGTTGTCGGTGGCGTAGCCGTAGTCCTTGATGCCGTCGGTGGTGAGTTGCGTTTCGTTCCCGGTGGCGACATCGCGCACCCACAGGTTCCAGTTGCGGATGAAGGCTTCGCTCTTCTTGTCAGGCGACAGCACCGCCTCGCCGCCGGCCAGCGCCGCGGCTTTTTCCTTCGCTGCCGGTTTGGCCGGCGCGCACACGCCCTTGCCGCTCAGGTCGCACAGGTATTGCGTGCCGCCGGCGGCGACATCGAAGCGGCCATCACCGGCCAGCGTGTACGTGGTGAAGGGCAGTTTGCTCGCCTTCACCGGCTTGCCGGTGGCCTTGCCCAACGCCTGCGCGAGGCGCGCATGGTCGAACGCGACCTGCGACTTGCCAGTGGCCACGTCGAAACGCATCACGCGATCGCCGCTGGCGTCGTGATCGACATAGGTGAACTGCGCATCGTCGAGCCAGGTCACGTTGCTCGCCGCGTGATCCACCAGCGGCACGGTGTTGTAGCCGAGGAAGCGTTCGGCGCGGGCGTAGTCGTCGGCGGTCAACGCACGCATCTGCGCGGAGGCGCTTGTCGAAACCACGCCCAGCACCGCCACACCCAGCCATGCAGCCTTGTCGATCATCGAACCCATGCGTGTTCCCCTCGAAAAACGGCAGTCCGCATGCTAACGCGCCGCCCGTGTGGACGCCCATGTCGGAAGGCATGAGCGTTTCTGTGTATGAACGGGATTGGGCAAGGAGCGCTTTTCGCAGGAGCGGCTTCAGCCGCGAGTTCTGGTCAGGCTATGAAATTAATGAGCTTGCGGCTGAAGCCGCTCCTGCGAAGAGCGTTCGGGCCTGGGCATTCGGATCGATACCGTCGCCAGCCCTCCTATAATCGCTACCCGCTCATGGAATGCGCATGACCAGATCTTCGCTACCTCCGATGCAACCGCTCGCCATTCGCGCCTATACCGCGACCACCGCGCTTGGGCGCGGGCGGGCGGCGCAGGCGGATGCGTTGCGGACGCGGCGCAGTGGCTTGCGGCGCAATGATTTCGGCGGCGAGCCGCTGGACTGCTGGATCGGACGCGTGGACGGACTGGAAGACGCCGCGCTTCCGGACGCATGGGCGAAGTGGGAATGCCGCAACAACCGCTTGGCGTGGCTGGCCTTGCAACAGGATGGTGTGCTGGATGTGGTGGCGGAGATGAAGGCGCGTCATGGCGCCGAACGTGTCGCCATCGTGCTGGGTACCTCGACGGCGAGCATCGGCGCGACCGAAGAAGCCTATGCATCCCTC
>JALYOU010000024.1 GCA_030856725.1 Pseudomonadota bacterium | reverse complement strand
AAGGGCAACCGATAAACTAGCGCCATGAACGCCGTCACTCCCGATGCGGCCGCCGCATCCTTCGAGGAATCGGAGACTGGCGCCACCGCAATGCAGCCACGCCTGCGCATCACCGAAATCTTTCTTTCGCTGCAAGGCGAGGCCCGTGACGCGGGCTGGCCGACGGTGTTCGTGCGCCTGACCGGTTGCCCGCTGCGCTGCCAGTACTGCGACACCGCATATGCGTTCCATGGCGGCGAGTGGCACGACATCGACGCGATCCTCGACGAAGTGGCAAAACACAGCGTGCGTCATGTCTGCGTCACCGGCGGCGAGCCCCTGGCGCAGAAGCGCTGCATCCAGCTGCTGCAGCGGCTGTGTGATGCCGGCTACGACGTATCGCTGGAAACCTCAGGTGCAATCGACATTTCCGAAGTCGATCCGCGCGTGTCGCGCGTGCTCGACATCAAGACGCCGGGTTCGGCGGAAGTGCACCGCAACCGCTGGGAGAACCTCGCGCTGCTGACGCCGCACGACCAGGTGAAGTTCGTGATCTGCAGTCGTGAGGATTTCGACTGGGCGAAAGCCGTCATCGCCGAACATGGCTTGACGGAACGCTGCGATGTGCTGTTCTCGCCGAGCCACGCGCAGGTAGCCCCGCGCGAACTCGCCGACTGGATCGTCGCGGAAAAAATACCAGTGCGATTCCAGATGCAGCTGCACAAGATGTTGTGGAATGACGAGCCGGGGCGATGATTTCGTTTGCAGGAATGACTGCTTTCTTCTCCCTTAAGGGAGAAGATGTCGCGACAGCGACAGCCGCCGCGCAGCAAGCACCTTTGGGGTATGAGGACGGGAGAATGACGGGTCAGAAAACGCAAATTGCATGCGCTTAGTCGTTCACGTCGCGAGCATAGCGATCGGATCGGAAGCGCCCTCATCCGCCCTTCGGGCACCTTCTCCCGAAGGAGAAGGAAACAGAACTCGCGGCCGAAGCTGCCCTACAAAGCCCTCTTCCCTGCACACATGAGCCAAGCACCAACACCTAAACCCGCCGTCATCCTCCTCTCCGGCGGCATGGATTCCGCCGTCGTCCTCGCCATCGCGCGCGAACAGGGCTTCGCCGCGCATGCGCTCAGCGTCCGCTACGGCCAGCGCCACACCTCCGAACTCGATGCCGCCAATCGCATCGCGTACGCACTCGGCGCCGTCGCGCACAAGACCGTCAACGTGGACCTGCGCAGCATTGGCGGTTCGGCGTTGACCGACGACACCATCGACGTACCGCTCGACGACGACCGCCACCCGGTCGGCATCGACGCAGCCACGGACGACATCCCCGTGACCTACGTGCCGGCGCGCAACACCATCATGTTGTCGGTTGCGCTTGGCTGGGCCGAAGTGCTCGGCGCCACCGACATCTTCTGCGGCGTCAATGCAGTGGATTACTCCGGCTATCCCGACTGCCGCCCCGAATTCATCGGCGCCTTCGAGACACTCGCCAACCTCGCCACCAAGGCCGGAGTCGAAGGCGCCGGCATCCGCGTGCACGCCCCCTTGCTACGGATGAGCAAGGCCGACATCGTCCGCGAAGGCGTTCGCCTCGGCGTCGATTTCGCGCAAACCGTGTCGTGCTACCAGGCCGACGCGCAGGGCCATGCGTGCGGACATTGCGATGCGTGTCGCCTGCGTATCCAAGGATTCGCCGCCGCCGCGATTACGGACCCGACCCATTACGTTCAAAACCGGTGATGCGTTAGAATTCGCCCCCCGGCGCAATGCCGGCGCGTTTTTCATGTGGGCCGTTAGCTCAGTTGGTAGAGCAGAAGACTTTTAATCTTTTGGTCGAAGGTTCGAATCCTTCACGGCCCACCATCAAGTCTGACCTCCTGTTTTCTCTCTCGCATTTCGCCAAAAAGGCCTTTAACTTTCAAAGGCTTGGCGAGATATTTTTAGACCGAGAGAAACTGCCGCCGGGACATTATGCGAAGTTGGCGACACCTTTCTCTGCCGTGCGTTTTCCTCGACCAAAAAACGCGTTTTGTACTTGTTTTCAGCTCTCGAACAGCAGTCGGGGAGGGCGGCCAAACACGTCAAACATCAGAGAATGTTTTTATCGGCTTTTTTGATGCTTCTGATCAAATTTGCGAAGTATTTGTTGCCGCTTTTTTGACCAAACTCTCAGGTTGGCGGAGGACAATGTGTCCTTCCTATGCGTGCGCCTAGGGAAGTGCCCGTAGGCGGCCAGAAGCGGTCATTCTTTTTTGAATCAAGCATGATTCGGCGTTACTGATGGAGCAT
>JALYOU010000015.1 GCA_030856725.1 Pseudomonadota bacterium | reverse complement strand
ACAGCACCACTCGGCATCATCGGCGCGGCCTTGTTCCTGCTTGTGTTCCGGGTGCCGTTCGGCTTCGTGGCGTTGCTCGGCACGATCGCATTGGCCGGCATGATCATGCGCAATTCAGTAATCCTGGTGGACCAGATCGACCAGGACATCGCTGCCGGACACGACCGCTGGCACGCGATCATCGAAGCCACCGTGCGCCGCTTCCGTCCCATCGTGCTCTGCGCTAGCCGCGGTGCTGGCCATGATCCCGCTGTCGCGCAGCGCGTTCTTCGGCCCGATGGCGGTGGCGATCATAGGCGGGTTGACGGTAGCGACCGGGTTGACGCTGTTGCTCCTGCCGGCGTTGTACGCGGCGTGGTTCAAGGTGCGACCGGATGAGGCGACGCCGTCGTAGGGCGGGCCCGGGCCCGCCATCGCGGTAAACGTAACGAAGAGCGGTGGGCCAGGGCCCACCCTACGACATCAATCGACGGAAATATCCGCAAGCCTTTGCAACGCCTCCGCATATTTCGCACGCGTGCGTGCGATCACGTCGGCCGGCAAGTGAGGGCCGGGCGCGGTCTTGTCCCAGTCCAGCGTTTCCAGATAATCGCGTATGAACTGCTTGTCGTAGCTCGGCGGACTGATGCCCACGCGGTATTCGTCGGCGGGCCAGTAGCGCGAGGAATCAGGCGTCAGCATTTCGTCCATGACGTGCAGCCGGCCGTCGGCGTCGGTACCGAACTCGAACTTGGTGTCGGCCAGAACGATGCCGCGCAGCGCGGCGTAATCGGCGGCGTACTGGTAGATGCGCAGGGTCGCGTCGCGCACCTGTTCGGCGAGATCGGCGCCGACTGCGTGCACCATCGTGTCGAAGTCGATGTTCTCATCGTGGTCACCCACGGCCGCCTTCGTCGATGGCGTGAAAATCGGTTGCGGCAACTGCTCAGCCTGTTGCAATCCATCCGGCAGTTCGATGCCGCTGATGCGTCCGGTGCGCTGGTAATCCTTCCAACCGCTGCCGATGACATAACCACGGGCGATGGCCTCGACGGGCACGGGCTTGAGTTTCTTCGCGACCACCGCCCGCTTCGTATACAACGCAGGATCGACGCCGGTTGGCAGTACCGATGCCACGTCGATACCAGTCAGATGATTCGGCAGGATGTGCGCGGTCCTGTCGAACCAGAAATTGCTGATCTGGCACAGCATCTCGCCCTTGCCCGGGATCGGATCGGGCAACACCACGTCGAACGCACTCAGCCGGTCGGTCGCCACGATCAGCAACGTGTCGTTGCCGAGATCGAATACATCGCGCACCTTGCCGCGATGACGCAGCGTCAGGTTTGGCAGGTCGGAGTGGAGCAGGGTGGTGGCCATGCGGATTGATGCGGCAGGGCGGGGTAGTTTAAGCCGGACGTAGATCAAGGCCGGAAGATGCCGCGGCCCTTGTCTTCGCGACTCGTTTGGGCAACAACAAAACCTCGCCACTCCCACAGGTACACTCGCCCCATGAAACGCTGGTACGGAAAACTCCTCGGCTTCTTCGCAGGCGCGGCCCTGCTGCGCGTCAACCCGCTGCTCGGCGCCCTCGTCGGCCTGCTCATCGGCCACGCCTTCGATACCGACTGGTTCAAGCTCCGCCGCGACAACCCCTACGCCGCACTCGGCCTGACCGAAGACGCCAGTGACGCTGACGTCGACCTCGCCTACCGCCGCCTCATCAGCCAATACCATCCGGACAAACTCATCGATGTCGCCGATGAACTGCGCGAGCAGGCGGATGTAAAGGCGCGCGAGATCAATACGGCGTATGACCGGATCAAGACGTTGCGCAAGAAGCGCGGAAGCCAATAGGCGTCACTCTGGGGCTGTAATTTGAGCAGTAGGCTGCGTGCATCCACCAGTGAGGAAGATGAACAAACTTTCTCGCAGCTTGTAGAGTCTTTTCGTAGCATGCGTGACACAACCCCAGACATGTAAGGAACGACGATGACTTCATTTGCCTGTGGAAAATGCGGCGGCACGGAATACAGCCGCAAGGAGATGCGAGCCGAGGGCGGGGTCCTGTCGGCGGCGTTTGATATCGCCACCAACCGATTCACGGCAGTGAGTTGCGAAAAATGCGGGTTCACGGAGCTCTACCGTACGGGCACCAGCGCTGGGTCTAAGATCTTCGATTTCCTCGTTTCATGATCTTGGACGCGCACTGGTCGGCGTGTAGAAACTGGTCGGCGTGTAGAAAGCCTGCCGTAGAATCGGCATGACGATGGCTGCGTCGTGCGGCATCTGACAACGGATCTCGCCATGGCTGCTTGCGTTATCGCTCCTTCCATCCTGTCCGCGAATTTCGCCAAACTTGGCGAAGAAGTCGACAACGTCCTCGCAGCGGGTGCGGACTGGGTGCATTTTGACGTGATGGACAACCATTACGTGCCCAATCTCACCATTGGACCGCTGGTGTGCGAAGCCTTGCGCAAGCACGGCGTCACTGCGCCGATCGATGTGCATCTGATGATCGAACCGGTGGATCGCATCGTCCCCGACTTTGCGAAAGCCGGCGCGACGATCATCAGTTTCCATCCCGAGGCGAGTGCGCACGTGCACCGCACCGTGCAACTCATCAAGTCGCACGGCTGCCAGGCGGGCCTGGTGCTGAATCCGGCAACGCCGATCGAAGTATTGGACTACGTGCTGGAAGATCTCGACATGGTGCTGGTGATGTCGGTGAATCCTGGTTTCGGCGGGCAGAGCTTCATCCCCTCGGCGCTGGACAAGCTGCGGCGCGTGCGCGAACGCATCGTGCGCAGCGGCAAAGCGATTCGTCTTGAAGTCGATGGCGGCGTCAAGCCGGACAACATCGGCGAGATCGCGGCGGCCGGCGCCGATACGTTTGTCGCAGGGTCGGCGATTTTTGGCCAGCCCGACTACGCCGACGTGATCCGGCGGATGCGGGACGCAGTAGCGGCTGCGAGATAAGCGCAATAGTTTTGATCGCCGGCCTTCGAGGTGTGTCACTTGCGAATGGCAACCAAAAGTCCGCGGCGGAGCAGCACAACCCGGCAGCGCCGTTGCGTCATGACACACTCAAGACATTCCCCCCTTTAGCCTTTGTCCCATGGCCGAAACCAACTCACTGCGCTGGCGCCTGATCCTCAACGGCAAATCCGCTGGCGACGACCCATTGCGCGAGGCAGTCAAGATAATTCGTGCGCGCGGCGTGCGCTTGAGCGTGCGCGTGTCGTGGGAAGTCGGCGATGCGGAGCGTTACGTCAACGAGGCAATCGAGGACGGCGTCGATACCATCATCGCCGCGGGGGGCGACGGCACCTTGAGCGAGATCGCCACCGCGCTTGCGCATCGCGATGCCGCGGGGGGCGCGCTGCCCTCGCTGGGCGTCGTCGCGCTGGGGACTGCCAACGATTTTGCCAGCGCAGCGCAGATCCCGGTGCCTGTGCTTGAAGCGTTCGAGTTGATCCACGCCAACGCCGCGCAGCCGGTCGACCTGCTCAAGCTGGTCGCCAACGACGACACGCACTGGGCGGCCAACCTTGCCAGTGGCGGGTTCGGTACCGACGTCACCGTCGAAACCAGCGAAGGCCTGAAAAAAATGCTCGGTGGGCTGGCCTACCTGATCACCGGCATGAGCAAGCTCGGCCGCATCGATCCGATCCAGGCACGCATCACCGGTGACGATTTCGTATGGGAGGGCGGTTTCATCGCGCTCGGTATCGGCAACGGCAAGCAGGCCGGCGGTGGCCAAGCCCTGTGCCCCGATGCTCTGATCGACGATGGCCTGCTCGACTGCACGATCGTGCCCGAGCTGCAGGGCGAGGTCGGTGCAACCATCGCCACGCTGATCACCGAGGGCAAGGAAGCGGCGCTCGACCGCGTTGCCGTGCGCAAGCAGTTGCGGTGGGTGGCGATCGATGCGTTGAAGCCGCTGACGTTGAACCTTGACGGGGAGCCGGTGGAGGCGATGCATTTCCGGATCGATTGCGTGCCGAAGCGGGTGCGGATGCATCTGCCTGGCCTGTGTCCGCTGCTGAGTTCTCCCTAGCTATCCTCTCGGTCGAGGCCCGATTGCTTCAGTCCGGGGGTACGGCCGGTTTCATGACACGTTACTCTCCCGCCCTCATCCGGCGCTGCGCGCCACCTTCTCCCGGGGGAGAAGGGATATCTGTGTCATCGCCCCCAATTTTCTGAAGGTCCTATCGCGTGATCTCGCAAGAACGCTTCCAGCAACACGCCGCTGACGGCCACACCCGCATCCCCGTCGTGCGGGAGGTCTTGTCCGACCTCGATACGCCGCTGTCGGTCTATCTCAAACTCGCTGACGGTCCGCACACGTATCTGTTCGAGTCGGTCGAAGGTGGCGAACGCTTCGGCCGCTATTCGATCATCGGCTTGCCCGCGCGGCGCGTGTATGCCTTCGCCGGACACACCTTGTATGTCACCGAACACGGTGAGCTGGTCGACACACGCGTCGTCGCCGATCCGTTTGCCGAAGTCGAAGCGCTGCGTGTCGAACACTCTGTACCGAAACTCGAAGGCTTGCCCGGCTTCACCGGCGGACTGGTCGGCTGGTTCGGTTTCGAGTGCATCGGTTACATCGAGCCGCGCCTGGCCGGCGGCGACAAGCCTGACGAACTCGGCACGCCCGACATCCTGTTGATGCTGTCGGAAGAACTCGCGGTCTTCGACAACCTCAAGGGCCGCCTGTATCTCATCGTCCACGCCGATCCGCGCGAACCGCAAGCCTGGGCGCGCGCCAATCGCCGGTTGGATGAACTCTCGCATCGCCTGCGCCATGCCGGCGCGGGTTATCCGGAGACGCTGGATGCCAAGGCGCTGGAGGAAGCTGATTTCGTCTCCGGTTTTACCCGCGAAGGGTTCATTGCAGCGGTCGAGCAATCCAAGGACTACATCCGCGCCGGCGACATCTTCCAGGTGGTGTTGTCGCAGCGGTTGAGCGTGCCGTTCCGCGCGCGGCCGGTGGACGTGTACCGCGCGCTGCGTGCGCTGAATCCTTCGCCGTACATGTATTTCCTCGATGTCGGCGGCACGCAGGTGGTGGGCTCGTCGCCGGAAATCCTGGTACGCCAGCAGGGCGACGACATCACCGTGCGCCCCATCGCCGGCACGCGCCCGCGCGGCAAAACCGTGGAGGAAGACAACAGGCTTGAAGCGGAACTGCTGGCCGATCCGAAGGAACGCGCCGAGCACCTGATGCTGATCGATCTCGGCCGCAACGATGTCGGCCGCGTTGCCGAAGCCGGCACCGTGCAGGTCGGCGAACGCTTCGTCATCGAACGCTACAGCCACGTCATGCACATCGTCAGCGAAGTCACCGGCAAGCTGAAAGCCGGCATGAGCTACGCCGACGTGCTGCGCGCCACGTTCCCGGCCGGCACCGTCAGCGGCGCACCGAAGATCCGTGCACTGGAAGTGATTCGCGAGCTTGAGCCGATCAAGCGCAATGTCTATTCCGGTGCCGTCGGCTACATCGGCTGGCATGGCGACGCCGACACCGCCATCGCCATCCGCACCGCCGTGATCCAGGATGGCCGCCTGCACGTGCAGGCCGGCGCGGGCATCGTCCACGACTCCGATCCGCATAAGGAATGGGAGGAAACGATGAACAAGGGCAGGGCGCTGTTTCGCGCGGTTGCGGAGGCCGCACGCGGTCTGGCGTGAGCGCGCTCACAGTTGCTGAATGGTGGACGCGCAATCAACGCTGCGTTCACGCACTACTTCTTCAAATCAGCGCAATCATGTCGGTCGTCATCAGCGCGGGAAAACAAGCATGCAGCTTCTAGACGCCAGCACCGTCCGCAAGCGGTTTTCCCTGGGTGGCCATCCGCAGGTCATCGAGATGATGTGCCCGCATTGCCTCAAGCACGCAACGTTCACCATCAAGGGATGGAGCGAGCACGCCGGGCAGGTCGCGGCGACCGAGTCGCTCTGTCCCAACTGCAGCATCGGCGTGCTGTTCATGAACCTGCTGGATCGTCGCGACTCGCCCGGCAAATCGACGCTGTACGCGCATCCGGATCCGGTCGGGCGCAACGTGATGCACGGCGCCGATCACCTGCGCCGCCTGTCGGCGCCGCTGGGCCGCACCTACGACTCGGCGCTGAAGCATTACAACCACGGTGATTGGGGCACGACCGCCCTGACCGTGCGCCACCTGCTGGAAGGGCTGGCCACGCGCCTGCTGACCGACACGCACTCGGGCGAGCCGTTAACCGCGCAGCTGGAAATGCTGACCAAGGGCGTGGACCTGTCCGCACCACTGCACGACATCGCTGAATTCCTGGCCCCGGACGGCATTTTCGGCCGCCAGTTCCGCGACGAAGCGGGCATCGACCAGGCCACGGCGGAACAACTTCTGGAGCTGGCCGAGCAGCTGGTGGCGTACCTGGTGGTGCTGCCCGGCACCATGACCGAACTCAAGAGCCGCATCGCCACGACGCCCGTGCCGCTGCGGCGGGGAATCACGGCTGCTTGAGGGGCGAACGTTTCTTCCTTGCACGCACGGTGTGACTGATCGTCGTCGATTCATACAGCGCGGCAGCGTGCAACCATGACGGCTGCGCATGGGGCACCGATCGGGACACGTCACTTGTTGGCGCCGGTTGCGACCATCGCGCACAATCCCGGATCACAGGTTCTGCTGCAGGCGGCCGCATACGCTGCCCGCCGCGCATGGGCCACCCAACGCAGAGGACTTCGGCGCGCCATGCTGCTGATGATCGACAACTACGACAGCTTCACCTGGAACCTCGTGCAGTACCTGC
>JALYOU010000009.1 GCA_030856725.1 Pseudomonadota bacterium | reverse complement strand
CGTCTCCTCCATCAGCTTCATCACTTCCTCAAGCGTCAAAGAAGCCGGCTCGCGGTCCTTGGGAATGCGGCCGTTGAGCTTGCCGTCGCTGATGTACGGGCCGTAGCGGCCGTTGAGCACCTGGATGTCACTGCCGTCGAACGACTTGATGATGCGGTTGCGGGCGATCTCTTCCTTTTCCTCGATCAGGAACACCGAGCGGGCGAGGTCGATGGTGTAGGGGTCGTCTTCCTTTTTCAGCGACGCATACACGCTGCCGCGCTTTGCAAACGGGCCGAAGCGGCCGATGCCGACGCTGACCTCTTCCTCCTTGTCGAGGCCAAGCTTGCGCGGCAGCCGGAACAGGTCGATGGCGTCGGCCAGGCCGATCGTGTGCATGCTCTGGCCGGGACGCAGGCTGGCGAACGTCGGCTTGTCCTCGTCCTCGGCGGTGCCGATCTGCGCATACGGCCCGTAGCGGCCCAGGCGCACGCTAACCGGCTTGCCGGATTTCGGATCGGTGCCGAGGTCGCGCGCGCCGGTGGCTTCGCTGCGATCGACCGATTCCGTCTTCTCGTCGACCAATTGCTTGAACGGGCCCCAGAATTTTTCCATCAGCGGCACCCACTCCTTCTCGCCGCGTGACACCTCGTCGAGTTCGTCTTCCAACTTCGCGGTGAAGTCGTAATCGACGTACTGGGTGAAGTGTCCGCTGAGGAAATTCGAGACGGCGCGGCCGACATCGCTGGGACGGAAGCGGCGGTTCTCCAGTTCCGCGTATTTGCGGAACTGCAGCGTCTGGATGATCGACGAATACGTCGACGGCCGGCCGATACCATATTCCTCCAGTGTCTTGACCAGCGACGCTTCGGAGAAGCGCGGCGGTGGCTCGGTGAAATGCTGGTCGGCGTGGATGCGCTCTAGCGGGATGCGGTCGCCGGTCTTCATCGGCGGCAGCTTGCGGCCCTCATCTTCGTCCTCGGTGGTCTTGGCGTCCTTGCCTTCCTCGTACACGGCGAGAAATCCCGGATCGATGATCGTGGTGCCGCTGGCGCGGAAGCTGTGGTCGCCGCCGGCCGCGAGATCGACGCTGACGGTGTTCATCGTCGCCGGCACCATCTGCGAAGCGACGGCGCGCTTCCAGATCAGTTCGTACAGCCGGCGGCCGTCATCGTCCAAATATTTCGAGACCTGTGCGGGCGTGCGCAACGCGGATGTGGGGCGGATCGCTTCATGCGCTTCCTGCGCGTTCTTCGATTTGGTCTGGTAAGTGTTGGGTTTGTCGGGCACCGCTTTGGTGCCGAAATCGCGCGCGATCACGTCGCGGATTTCGCTGACCGCTTCGGCCGACAGATTCACCGAGTCGGTACGCATGTAGCTGATCAGGCCAACCGGGCCCTCCTCGCCGATCGCCACGCCTTCGTACAGCTTCTGCGCCACGCGCATGGTGCGGCTGGTGGTGAAGCCGAGTTTGCGCGAGGCTTCCTGTTGCAGCGTCGAGGTGGTGAAGGGCGCGGCCGGACGGCGCTTGCGTTCCTTGCTGACCACATCCGTGACATGCAGCGCGCCGTTGGCCGCGGCGACGATCTTGCGACGCGCCTCCTCGGCGGTGTCGCCATCGGTGACGGTGAACTGCTCGAACTTCTTGCCGTCGTACTTGTTGAGCTTGGCGGTGAAGGTCTGCGAGGGATGCACACACTCGGCCTCGATCGACCAGTACTCGCGCGCGATGAAAGCTTCGATCTCCGCCTCGCGTTCGACGATCATCCGCAGCGCCGGCGATTGCACGCGGCCCGCCGACAGCCCGCGCTGCACCTTGCGCCACAACACCGGCGAGAGGTTGAAGCCGACCAGGTAATCCAACGCGCGCCGCGCCTGCTGCGCATCGACCAGGTTGCCGGCGATCTGCCGCGGCTTGGTCATCGCTTCCTTGATCGCGCGCGGGGTGATCTCGGTGAACACCACGCGCTGCAGGGTCTTGTCCTTGAGCAACCCGCGCTCTTTCAGGATTTCGGCGATGTGCCAGCTGATCGCCTCGCCTTCGCGATCCGGATCGGTCGCCAGGAAGATGCCGTCGGCGCCCTTGGCGGCCTTGGCGATGGCGGCGACGTGCTTCTCGTTTTTCTCGATCAGGTCGTAACGCATCGCGAAGTCGTTGTCGGGATCGACCGCGCCTTCCTTCGGCACCAGGTCGCGGACGTGGCCGTAGGAGGCCAGGACGATGAAGTCCTTGCCGAGATACTTGTTGATCGTCTTGGCCTTGGCGGGCGATTCGACGATGAGGAGGTTCTTGGCCATTGCAGGTTGAGGTCCAGGCGCGCCTGTCGGCAGCGCAGTCAAAGCAGTACAGAAGGCAACGCCCGGGGCGGGTGAGGCCACGGGCGTTCAGGGTTGTTCTATTTATAGTGGAATCACGCCGGGGGCTGCGCTGTCAAGCGGCATCGGCGCCACGTCCTTCGTAGGGGCGGCTTCCGTCGCGAGCTTTTTGAGGGTGTTGGTAACAGTTGCGAAGAGCTCGCGGCTGAAGCCCCTCCGACGAAAAACAGTAGCGCCAAAGGCTTAGTGCACCGGCTCCGGCTCATCGAACATCTGGGTTTCCATCCAAGCGTAGGCGGCCTCGGAACCGGGCTGGTTGAACAGGACCATCAGCACGACCCACTTGAGGTCGTCCAAGTCGAGTTCTTCCTGGTCCAGCGCCATGGCGCGGTCCAGTACCAGTTCGCGCTGGCCGGCGTCGAGGATGCCCTGCTGCTCGAGGAACAGCAGGAAGCCGCGGCATTCCACGTCCAGTTTGTCGAGTTCCGGGCCGAAGAACACCCGGGTCGGGCCGTTGCTGCGGGGCGTGTCGGCGCTGGGGCGCTGGTCAGCCAGCGCGTCGAGCCAGTCGAACGCCTTGCTGATCTCGGCGGGGCTGAAACCGGCCTGGATCAGGCCGTTCTGAAGGGAGTCGCGGTCACGGACGAGATCTGCATCGTCGGTGAAGTAGTGCTCGAACAGGTACAACAGGACATCCAGGATGCTTTCTTTCATTTCCCTCGGCCTGCGCCCAGCGGCGCGTTGAAGGAGCGGGTCTTTCGACCCAAGGACTCAATGACTCCCCGACTTGCGGGAATAGCGACCGTGTTCGACGGCCACGCGGTTCTCGAGTTCCATGACCAGCAGCATGGAGGACAGGTCAGCGGCCGTCAATCGGGTGCGTTCGACCAGTTGATCCATACCTGTTGGGTCATGACCCAGTGCCTCCCACAACCGCTGGTAGTCCTGCGACATGCCTGAAGTGAACAGTTCGAGGCTGATGACGGACGGAACTTCGGGCAGTGCCAGCGGCCGGGTGCGGTGCATAGGCACGGAGTTGGGGCCATCCAGGCGGCCACGCAAGGCGGCGGCCAGTTCGGCAGCCACTGGCATGGCTGCGGTGATGACCTCGTCGGCGCGCTCGACCAGTGCCGCGCCGTCGCGGATCAGTCGGTGGCAGCCGCGTGCCATCGGGTTGTGGATCGATCCGGGCACCGCGAAGACTTCGCGACCCGCTTCGGCGGCCTGCCGGGCGGTGATCAACGCGCCCGAGCGTTCGGTGGCTTCAATCACCAAGGTGCCCAGCGACAGGCCGGCCAGAATGCGGTTGCGGCTGGGGAAGTGTTCACGACGTACGCCGGCCCCGGGTGGGTGTTCGCTGACCACGACGCCGTGTTCGGCCACCCGTGCCTGCAGTCGGGTGTTGGCGCGGGGATAGGCGATATCCGGGCCGGTGCCGATGACCGCGATCGTCAGACCGCCCGGCACGGCCAGCGCGCCATGGTGTGCTTCCGTGTCGATGCCGGCGGCCAGGCCGCTGGCGATGGCGAATCCGGATTCGGCTAGGGAGCGCGCGAAATCGCGGGCGTTGTCGCGCCCGCCGGCGCTCGCCCTGCGGCTGCCGACAATGGCGATCGATGGATGCCACAGCACGGCGGGATCGCCGGCCATGAACAGCATGAGCGGCGGGCTCGGCACGCGGCGCAACAGTGGTGGGTAGTCGGGGTCGTGCCAGCCGACGAGGTGATGTCCCGGTTGCTGCAGCCAGCGCAGGTTGTGCTGACATGCGGCGTCATCGGCTCCCTCCATTGCACGCATCTGCTCGACGCTCATGCCCGCGTCCCGCCATCGGGACCGGCCCGCGGCAAGGGCGGCTTCGGGCGAGATGCAGAGGTCGAGCAGCTGGCGGCGTGGCTCCGTCGCGCCGCCGGCGGCGTGAAGCTTCAGCAGGGCGAGATGGGTGGCGCAGGCGTCGTCGGACATCCACTGAGCCTACGGCGCACATGCAAGCGGCGCCCTTGGGCGCCGTCGCAATGATTCGTAGGAAAAGTCCGGATTCGGTAGTTATCGTTGGGTGGGCTCAAGCCCACCGCCCTTCGGCCAACGCACGTTTGGTGGCCCGGGGCCCACCCCACACGTGACTCAATATGCCGCGTCGGGATGCTTCAGTTCGTAGCCCACGCGCGACGGCTTGATGCTGTCCATCACCAGCCCGTAGCTGATCTTGTCGAATGTGCGGAACACCATCACGTGGCCGGCGAACTCATCCGGCAAACGGATCCTGCCGCCGTTGCCGACCAGGTCCTCGGTGCGCTCCGGGTACTGGATCTTGTCGACCACGTTGCTGCCCTTGCGCCAGACCGAGAACACGGTGCCGTTATCGATTCCTTCGCGTGCGCCACCCGAGATCGCGACCACGTCGCGCGGGCCGCCGGTGCTCAACATGTCGGCCACCGACAGGATCTGCAGCTTTTCGTACGGCTGCTGTGTCTTTGGCGGGTGCGGGAAGAACTGCAGGTCGTACGGTACCGATTCGACCGGGATGATCTTGTCGCCAATGCGGACTTCGCGGTTGTTGTCGTCCAGCAGCAGCGTCGAGGCCTCGAGGCCACCGACTTCGCCGCGCGTGACCACGCCAGCGTTGACCTTGCGCATCTCGATGCCGAGCTTCTCCATGCGCGCGCCTTCGGCCAGCATGATCTCGGTCCAGATCTTGTCGTACTGGTCGATGGTGACGCGCCCGGCGTTGTCGAGGTCGTCCGTGCGCACCAGCTTGCAGCAGGCGCGTCGCTGTCCCATACGGTAGGTCTGCACCGGGCGCATCACCGCGAAACGCTGACCGACATTGGCCGGTGCCAAGCCGCGGATGTAGGCCACCTGCCCGCTAGTCGTGCGCAGCCTGTCCTCTTCCAGCCCGACCACGTAGGGCATCGTGTCGATGCGGTCGTTGATGCGCAGGTCCTTGAGGAACCGTTCCACGTCCGACAGCGGGATCGCATTGATCGGCGAACCGGTGCGCGGACCCGGCTGCATGCCGAGGCGGTCGAGATAAGCCAGGCTGATCACGTCGCCCGGATAGATCAGGTGCGGGTTGCGGATCTGCGGATTGGCCTGCCAGATTTCCGGCCACAGCCACGGGCGCTTGAGGAAGCGACCGGCGATGTCCCACAACGTATCGCCGCGGACCACCACGTAGGTATCGGGATGACCACCCCGGAATTCCTGTGCCGCGGCGTAGCTGGCGACAGTGAGCGCCGCGACGACGAAGGTCGTGCGCAGCCCTTGAGAAAAGCGCTTAAACATCGCGGCCATCTGCCCGCTCCCCATAGAGTTTTCCCCAGATTGCCGGGCCAATATAGCCCACAACGGGCGGGCCGTTGCAAGCGGGCGGCGTTACAATCCCCGCACTACGCTTGCGGTTGTGACCGCCGCCACCATTTACCTGCCATGGCCCAGCTTTCCATTCTCGAGTTCCCCGACCCCCGCCTTCGCACCAAGGCGGCACCGGTCGATCCCGCCAGCGTCACCGAGCCGGCCTTCCAGAAGCTGCTCGACGACATGTTCGAGACCATGTACGAGGCGCCCGGCATCGGACTGGCCGCCAGCCAGGTCGACGTGCACCAGCGCTTCATGGTCATCGACGTGACCGAGGAAAAGAACCGGCAACTGGTGTTCGTCAACCCGGAGATCGTGGCCAAAGCCGGCGATCAGGTGTATCAGGAAGGCTGCCTCTCGGTGCCGGGCATCTTCGCCGACGTGACCCGCGCCAACGAGATCGACGTCCGCGCCATCGGCCGCGACGGCCAGCCTTTCGAGCTGCACACCGACGGCCTGCTGGCGGTGTGCATCCAGCACGAGATGGATCATCTGAATGGCGTGCTGTTCGTGGATTACCTCTCACCGCTGAAACGGGAGATGGTGCGGAAGAAGCTGATCAAGCAACGGAAGCTGGCGTCAGACGCCGCGTAACCCTGTCGGTTGTGATGGTGGTGGCCGTCCGAACCACTCTCGGCCTATCCCACCATCACTCGACCCTGGACACGCATGTCACTCAGAATCATCTTCGCCGGCACCCCCGACTTCGCCGTCCCCAGCCTGCGCGCCGCCGCGCAGCGCAATGAAATCGTCGCGGTCTACACGCAACCCGATCGCCCCGCGGGGCGCGGGCGCGGCTTGACGGCGTCGCCGGTCAAGCTGGAAGCGATCAAGCGCGGCATTCCGGTGCTGCAACCCGAATCGCTGAAATCCGAACTCGCCCGCGATGCGCTGCGTGCGCTCAAACCCGACCTGATGATTGTCGTCGCCTACGGCCTGATCCTGCCGCAGGCGGTGCTCGACATCCCCGCGCAGGGTTGCTGGAACGTGCACGCGTCCCTGCTGCCGCGCTGGCGCGGTGCGGCGCCGATCCAGCGCGCGATCGAGGCTGGAGACACGCACACGGGCGTGTGCCTGATGCAGATGGAAAAGGGCCTGGACACCGGGCCGGTGTTGCTGAAGCAGGCCATCGCCATCGGCGACAACGAAACGGGCGGCCAGCTGCACGACCGCCTCGCCCAACTCGGCGCGCAGACTCTGGCCGACGGCCTCGGCCTGCTGCGCGCCGGCATGCGCCCGGTGAAACAGCCGCAATCCGAGGCCGGTATGACCTACGCGCACAAGCTCGACAAGGCCGAGGCCAGACTCGACTGGTCGCGGCCCGCCGCCGTGCTCGCCAACAAGGTGCGCGCGTTCAATCCATGGCCGGTCGCCGAAGCGGAACTGGCGGGCGAACGTATCCGCATCCACGGCGCGGTCGCGTTGCCACTTGCGCATGGGAGACCGGCAGGCGAAGTGCTTGTGGCAGGACGTGACGGCATCGACGTGGCCTGCGGCGATGGCGCGCTGCGCATCCGCGTGCTGCAACGCGAAGGCGGCAAGGCCATCACTGCGGCCGATTACCTCAACGCGCGCCGCGACTTCACGCCGACGGGCCACAGCGCCGCATGACCGGTTCGGCATCGCGCGCCGCCGCCGCGGGCGTGATCGATGCCGTGCTGCATGGCGGCCGCTCGCTCAAGGGCGAACTGGCGAAGGCATTGCCGCAACTCAAGGACGTGCGCGACCGCGCGTTGGTGGAAGCGATCGCCTTTGCCGCGCTGCGCAACCATGCGCGTTATGCCGCCGCACTGGACGCATGGACGTCGAAGCCGCTTGGTCGGCGCGATGATCCACTGCGTGCGTTGCTGTACGCCGGCCTTGCGCAGATCGACGCCATGAAACTGCCATCGCATGCGGCGGTCGATGCCACCGTGGAAGCGGCGCGCGACCTCAAACGCGCGCACCAATCCGGGCTGGTGAATGCGTTACTGCGGCGCGCACTGCGCGAGGGCGTGCCGCAAGGCGATGCCACGGCTGCGTGGCCGGCGTGGTTGCTGGATCAATTGCGCGCCGACTGGCCGGCGGATGTCGAGTGCATCGTCGAGCGCAGCACACAGCCCGCGCCAACCTGGCTGCGCGTGAACAGCGCGCACGTGTCGCGTGATGCCTACCTCGAACGTCTGCGTCACTCCGGAATCGACGCCGTGGCGCACGCGTCCTTGCCCGATGCCATCCGTATCGACGATTCGATCGCCATCGCAGTCCTGCCCGGTTTCGCCGATGGTGATGTGTCGGTGCAGGACGGCGCAGCACAGGCCGTGGCCGATGCACTGCGTTTGCATCCCGGTGTGCGCGTGCTCGATGCCTGCGTCGCGCCGGGCGGCAAGTCGGCGCATCTGCTCGAACGTGATCCCAATCTGCAGCTGACCGCCATCGACATCGATGCGCGACGCTTGCGCAACGTGCGCGAAACCTTTGCACGGCTCGGTGTCGGTGCCGATGCCTCTTTCCACGCCGCAAACGCGACCGATCCTGCATCGTGGTGGGATGGCGCTCCCTTCGATGCCGTGCTGATCGACGCACCCTGTTCGGCCACCGGCATCGTCCGCCGCCAACCCGACATCCTGCTACACCGGCGCGAGAGCGACCTGCCGGCGCTGGTCGCATTGCAGGCGCGCATGCTCGATGCGCTGTGGCCGCTGCTGAAGCCCGGCGGCGTGCTGCTGTATGCAACGTGCTCGATCCTGAAGGATGAGAACGAACAGCAGGTGGATGCGTTTCTTGCGCGTACACCGGATGCCACGGCCGATGCACTCGACGACTGCTTCGGTCGCGTCAGCGGTGCGGGACGGCAACGGCTTCCGGGTGAGGACGGGATGGACGGGTTTTTCTACGCGCGGTTGCGCAAGCAGAAAATGATCCAATCCATGTGAGCTTTTTTTGCTCGGCATTCCCGCGAAGGCGGGCAAGCGCGAGGCGCGCAGGACAGCCGAAGGCTGGTCCCGAAGGGACGAGCGCAGCAAGCAAACCCATGCCGGGACACATTCCGAAGGGAAATCCTGGCGATCTGACGATGTACGTGCATGGGTTCCCGCCTTTGGCGGGAATGACGAGCAAAAGAGTCAAGTCCGCTATGAGTTGCGAACGCATGGCATCAATGCGTCTTGCGTTACCGTTGCAGCAATGACCCTCACCCCCGACCAGCGCCGCCAACTCCTCTGGTTCTTCACCCTCACCTTCGTGCTGCTCGCCGCCGGTATCGGCCTGCGCGACCCATGGCCGGCGGACGAGCCGCGGTTCGTGCTGGCGGCGAAGCAGATGTGGGAATCGGGTGAGTGGCTGTTTCCGCATCGCGGCCGCGAGTTGTATCCGGACAAGCCACCGCTGTATTTCTGGCTGCTCGGTACCGCCTATGCCGTCGTGCGCGACTGGACGTGGGCGTTCCTGCTGCCATCGTTGTTTGCGGCGCTCGGCACGCTGGCATTAACCTACGATCTCGGCCGCCGCCTGTGGTCGCATCGCGCCGGCCTGTGCGCCGCGATCGCGGTGCTGGCCGCCGCGCAATTCGTCTACCACGCCAAGCGCGCGCAGATCGATCCGGTCGTGGTGTTTTTCATCACCCTCGGCGTGTACGGCATCCTGCGCCACACGCTGCTCGGCCCGAACTGGCGCTGGTACTGGATCGGCTGCTTCGTCGCCGGGCTCGGCGTGATCACCAAGGGCGTGGGCTTCCTCGCACTGCTCGCGTTGCTGCCGTATGCGTGGATGCGATGGCGGGGATGGACCGGGCTGACGCCACCGGATCGGGGAAACACCGGGCGCTGGCTGCTGGGCGCGGCGGCATTCATCGGCGCGATCATGTTCTGGTTCCTGCCGATGCTGGCAACCGCGCTCACCAGCGGCGATCCGGAGCATCGCGCCTACCTCGACGAACTGCTGCTGCGGCAGACCGCAACGCGTTATGCCAATGCCTGGCACCACTACCAGCCGCCTTGGTATTTCCTCGGCGTGATCGCGGGTTTCTGGTTGCCGTTCTCGCTGGCATTGCCGTGGCTGCTGCCGCGCTGGCGCGACGCGTTGCGCGCGCGCGATCCGAAAGTCTGGCTACCGCTGTCGTGGGCGTTGCTGGTGCTGCTGTTCTTCAGCGCCAGTGCGGGCAAGCGCGACATGTACATCCTGCCGATGCTGCCGATGGTGGCGCTGGCGGCCGCGCCTTATCTCGACACGATCGCCGCATCGAAACGCTTTCGCGCGCTGCTGCTCGCATTCGTCGCGCTGTTGGGTGCGGTCTTCGTTGCAGCCGGCGCACTGGCCCTGTCGGGCGAACCGCGCTTCGAACTGAAACTCGAATCCGAACGTGGCCTGGCGCCCGGCGCGGATCAGCTGTGGTGGCTGGTGGGCAGCATCGGCAGCGCCATGCTGGTGACGCTCACCGCATGGCGTCGCGGCATCCTGCGCGCGTGTGCGATCGCGCTGTCGCTGCTGGTGCTGGCCCTGTTCACCGGAACCGCGCTCCTGCTCGACGATGAAAGTTCTGCGGGTGGCGTGATGCAGCGCGCACGTGCGATGGCCGGGCCGGAGGCGCAGATCGGCCTGGTCGCCTGGAAGGAGCAGAACCTGTTGCAGGCCGTTGGGCCGACGGTGGAATTCGGTTTCAAGCGCACGCCGGAACAACAGTTCGCGGATGCAGCGGCGTGGCTGCATGTCGCACCGCGATCGCGTCGCCTGTTCGTGCTGGACGAGGCCATTGCCGATTGTGCCCGTCGCGACGCGCGGCAGCTGGTGGGAACGGCGAACCGGCGGCAGTGGTATCTGCTGGATGCGGAGACTGTTCCAGTGCGTTGTGTCAGCGATCGTTAGCCTCACTTGCAGGTGCGCGAGTTGCTGCACGCTCTCCTACGAAAACCAAAATCTCGTAGGGGGGAATGACCAGCGTCGCTGTTGAAAAGCGCTTCGCGCAGCGGTCTCGGCCGGATGCCAGTACGCCATGGCGCGGCCAGCGCGCTATGCATTCACCCATGCGGCGAAAGCGACTGCGTCGATTCCGCCCTACGAATGCGATGATCGCTGCAGCAGGTCGTATTTGAGTTTCGCGTAGCGCGCATGCAGCAGGTGAAAGCGCCATCCCTGCATGCCATCGATGAAACCACCCCGCACCACGACATTCTTCAACAGATACGCTATTGCAGCCAGGACGCCGCGCCCCGGCAACGCGTGCCGTCCGCGCCGCTGTTGCTCGGCCGACCACAAGCGCGCATAGCCCTGCAGTTTCTCCCAGTATTCGGCAGCACTACGCGCGGTGTCGTGTTCGAGCACGATCTTCGACACCCGCACGCGGCTGTTGGCGAGGTCGAGGTACTCGTGCACCGGTTGCACGACATGGCGATGGTGCGCGCGGAACAGACGCTGGATCGGTTCGCGCGCGAAGCTGCCGGCGCGCAGGCGATGACCGAGGAAGCGCGTACATCTCAGCAGCAGCCACACGTCCGCCTGTTCAATCTCACCTGCGAACAAGTCACGCAATGCCTGCTGCGCGAGCGCTTCCAGCCATTCGTCGGCATCCAGCAGCAGCACCCATGGCTGCGTCGCCAGGGCGATCGCGGCGTTCTTCTGCTGGGCGAATCCCGACCAGTCGCGATGCTCGACGCGCGCACCGAGCGCGCGCGCGATGGCGACCGTCTCATCGGTCGAGCCCGAGTCCAGCACGATCACTTCCGCGCACACCGCGCGCATCGACGCGACGCAGCGTGCGATGCGATCGCTTTCGTTGCGGGTGATGACGACGCCGGAGAGGGGCAGCTGCTCGGACATGCGCGGGATTCGTTGAGTGGGCCATGAGTATATGCAACGCCACGGCGCATCTTTTTTGCAGGAGCGC
>JALYOU010000380.1 GCA_030856725.1 Pseudomonadota bacterium | reverse complement strand
TCACCAGCGTCTTCATCTGCTTCGGGGTCAGGTTCTGCGCCTCGTCCAGGATCAGCCAACGGCTTAGCAGTGTGCGGCCGCGCATGAAGTTCATCGAACGGATCTTGATGCGCGAGGCGAGCAGATCATTGGTCGCCGCGCGTTCCCAGCTGCCGCCGCCTTTCTGGTTGGGCATCAGCACTTCCAGGTTGTCGGTCAATGCGCCCATCCACGGCGTCATTTTTTCTTCTTCGGTCCCGGGCTGGAAACCGATGTCCTCGCCGACGCTGACCGTTGCGCGCGTCATGATGATCTCGCGGTAGCGCTGCTGGTCCATCGTCTGGGCAAGCCCCGCGGCCAGTGCTAGCAAGGTCTTGCCGGTGCCAGCGGTGCCGAGCAGCGTCACGAAATCGATCTCCGGGTCCATCAACGCGTTCAACGCGAAGTTCTGTTCACGGTTGCGCGCGGTGATGCCCCACACCGCGTGCTGGTGGCCGCGGTAGTCGTCGATGATCTGCAGCGTGGCCTTGTCGCCGTCGATCTTGACGACGCGCATCTCGGCTTCCTCATCGCCCGGCAGATACAGGAACTGGTTGGGATGCCATTCGTCGCCTTCCTCGAGTTTCACCTCATAGTAGGTGCGGCCTTTCTCGGTCCACGACTTGAGATCCTTGCCGTAGCGCTGCCAGAAGTCCTCCGGCAACGCGCTGGAACCGGTGTAGAGCAGGCTGAAATCGTCGAGCGCGCGATCGTTTTCGTAATCCTCCGACGCGATGCCGACGATGGAGGCCTTGATGCGCAGGTTGATGTCCTTCGACACGAACACCACCGGCGCAGCCGGATCAGCTTCCTTCAGCGCGAGGATCGAACCCAGGATGTGGTTGTCCGGGATCACCGCGCCGAACCGCTTGCCGGCATCGAAGGCCTCGGTCTGGAAATACAGTTTGCCTATGCTTTGTTCGCCGCGAAGCTGCAGCCCTTGCGGGTGTGCCAGCGTGATGCCGGAGGTGATCTGGTCGGTGCCCTGGGCCTCGATCAGCTCGTTGAGGAAGCGACTGACCTGACGCGCATTGCGGCTGGCTTCGGTGTTGCCTTTCTTGCCGTTGTCGAGTTCCTCGATGACCTGCATCGGCAGGAACACGTCGTGTTCCTCAAACTTGAACAGTGCGGTCGGGTCGTGCATCAGCACGTTGGTATCGAGGACGTAGATGCGCTTGCTTCGCGTCATGCGATGGGGTTCCGGTGGAGAAAAAGAAGGTTGCGGCACGCGTCATGCGTACGATGCGCCGTAGCGATGATGGCTGCCTTGTGGAAACGACGGAAGACGCGACTTGCCGCGCAGTTGCGACTTCCGTCGCTCCCACATTGGCAGTGACTTTTCGAGCCTGCCTCAAGCAATTTGTGCGGCCTTGAGTGCTTCAAGCACTGCTTCGGCGTGACCAGACACTTTGACTGGTCGCCAAATCTGGACGACAACGCCTTTCGGATCGATCAGGAACGTGCTGCGCTCGATACCCATTACCTTGCGCCCGTACATGTTCTTTTCCTTGATCACGCCAAAGGCGTTGCACAGCGCTTCGTCCGCATCGCTGACCAGATCGAACCGGAAACCCTGCTTGCCGCAGAAATTCTGGTGCGATTTGACCGAGTCGCGTGAGACGCCGAGCACGGTCGCGCCAAGCTTCCTGAACTTCGGCAACAGCGCGTTGTAATCGATGCCCTCGGTGGTGCAGCCGGGCGTCGCATCCTTCGGATAGAAATACAGGACCAGCCACTGGCGCTTGTAGTCGGCGAAGCGGGCAGTTTCACCGCTGGACAGGGCCAGCGGCATGTCCGGAACCTTGTCGCCGATGTCAGTCACTGCGGCTGTGCCATCGTCAGAACTTCATCGGGTCCATGATGGCATCAAGATTGAGGTGATCGCAGAACTCGAGGAAATCGTCGCGCAGTGCGGCGATGTGCATGTCGGCTGGGACGCCGATGGTCAGTTGTGCGGTGAACATCTCCGCGCCCGTCTGCATCGCACGATACCGCGAGCAATGCAGGTTCTCGATGGTGATGCCCTGGCGGTCGAAGAAATCGGCCAGCTGGAACAGGATGCCGGGCTTGTCGGCGGCGACCACCTCGACGATGTACGGCAGCAGGTTGGACTGCACGGGCTTGGGACCAGTGCGATACCAGACCAGCTTCAGGCCTTCCTCGCGTTCTAGCCGCGTCATCATCGCCTCGAGCTTGGCGACCGCGTCCCACGAGCCTGTCGCCAGCGCATTGACCGAGACATCGCGGCCGACCGTGGTCAGGCGCGTGTCCACAAGATTGCAGCCGCTGTCGGCGATGCGCCGCGTTACCGACAGCAGTGGCGACTGCGGATGCGTCGTATAGGCGTTGATGAGCAGGTAATTCTCGTTCGGCGACGGCCGGGGCGTAGTGTCAGTCAATGCGGCGTCCGAAACGGTGTGTGAGCCTGAACAGCAACCGGCGCGGGGCCGGAGCGAGGTTGCAGCATACTTGCCCGCCGTTTCCGGCCGCAAGTAACATCGCCACATGTAACATTGCTGCATGCGCAGCCGCCATGCATGCCCACGCATTCCCTCCATTCCGATCCCGATAGGCTCCCCCTTTGCAGCTTTCCGGCAGTCAGCTTTCCGGCAGCATCACCGCGCTGGCGACACCCTTCAACACCACTGGCGAAGTCGATTTCGAGGTATGGCAGCGCCTGCTTGTCCGGCAACTGGAAGGCGGCACGCAGGGCGTGGTGGTCGCCGGCTCGACCGGCGAAGCGGCGGCGCTCTACGACGAGGAGTACGACGCCATCCTGCGCACCGCGGTCGAGGCGATCGCTGGCAGGATCCCGGTACTGGCGGGCACGGGGCTGTCGAACACAGCCAAGACCATCGAACAGACGCGCCGCGCTGGCGTGCTGGGCGCGGATGCGGCGCTGGTGGTGACGCCGCCCTACGTGCGTCCGACCCAGGCCGGCATGCTGGCCCATTACCGCGCGATCGCCGACGACGGCGCGCTGCCGGTGGTGCTGTACAACGTGCCCGGCCGTAGCGGCTGCGACCTGCTGCCGGAAACTGTCGCCGAACTCGCCGGTCACGAACGCATCATCGGCATCAAGGAAGCCGTCGGCGAGCCGGAGCGCATGACCGCGCTTTTGCCATTGCGTGGCAAGACCTTCGCTGTCCTCAGCGGCGACGACCCGACCGCATGCCGGGCGATGCTGGCAGGTGCGGACGGCGTTATTTCGGTGGCCTCCAATGTCTTGCCGCGCGCGTTTCGCCAGCTGTGCAATTTCGCACGCGCAGGCGATCCCGAGACGGCGAAGCAGTGGGATGCGCAGTTGCAAGGCGCTTACGATTTCCTATCGCTCGAACCCAATCCCGTCCCGTTGAAGGCCCTGCTGTCGCAGTTGGGCTTCGGTCACGGCCTGCGTCTGCCGCTGTTGCCGCTTTCGCAGGCCCATATGGCCGATACTGACCGCATGACGGCGCAGATTCTGTTGCTCGAAAACACCTGCCGCGATTCGGTCGCGGCCTGACACCCAGGAGATTCCAAAATGCGCAATCACGCATCGCTCTCGCTATCGTTTGTTCCACGTTTGGCCGCCGTGGCCGTCCTTGCTGTCGCGATGGTGGGCGCATCGGGTTGCCGCTGGTTCCGCAAGGGCGACGATGTCTACAAGCAAAGCGCCGACAACCGGCCGCTGGAAATTCCGCCGGACCTCGACCGTCCCAGCGCCGACAACGCCATGGCCGTGCCAGGCGGCAGCGTGACCGCATCGCAGACTGCCGCGGCCGGCCCGCAGCAGGCGGCGACGACCGCCACGCCCGTCGGCTTCACGGTGCCGGGCGAACGTGATGCGATCTTCGCCAAAGTCGGTGACGCGCTGACCGCCACCCCCGGCGTGACCGTCGCCAGCAAGGCGCAGATCCTCGGCACCTATGACGTGAACTATGAAAGCATCGACTTCCTGGTGCGCGTGACCAAGGTTGATGCCGGCGTGTACATCTCGGCGGTCGATCCACGCGGTTTTCCGGCCGTGGGCGCGGCACCGTCGAAGTTGATCGCGGCGTTGAGGGCGAGCCTCGGCGGCTGATCGCATACACCATGTGATGCGAAAC
>JALYOU010000379.1 GCA_030856725.1 Pseudomonadota bacterium | reverse complement strand
GTGCATCTACCAGTTGCGGCGGCATCTGCGCCAAGCCGGAGGCGACCGACGCCATGCTGCCCTGGTCGAAACGCTGCCCAAGCGCGGCTATCGGCTGAACTGCGAACCCGCGGCGGTGGCGACGCCGCAGGCTCCAGTGCCGAACGCGCCAGACGTGGCGATAAGTCCGCGGTGGCCGTTGGCCGCAGCCTTGGCGATCCTGCTGGTCGCTGCCGCCTGGGTGCTCTGGTTGCTGGTGCGCAACGATCATTTCTGGCGCAACCCGCTGGCCGACGCCCGCTACACGCGTGTCACCGACTTCGAAGGCGTGGCCCCCAGCGTCGCAATTTCGCGCGACGGCACCCGGATTGCGTTCCTTGCCAGCCGCGATGGCCAACTCGATGCCTGGATCACGCGCGCCGGCACGGGCCAGTTCCGCAACCTCACCCGGGGCCGCGTCCCCGGCATCGACACCCCCGTACGCAGCCTGGCGTTCACGCCCGATGCGTCACAAGTGACCATGTGGACGCGCAACGTGGACGCCTCTGGGACGGAAAAGGTCGACACCTGGGCGGTACCCTCGACTGGCGGCCGGCCGCATCCCTATCTACACGATGTTGCCGAGGTCGACTGGTCGCCCGATGGCAGGCGCCGCGTCTATCACCCGGCGGCGCCGGGCGACCCGTTGTTCGTGGCCGACACGAACGAGCCCACCGGCCGGCAGATCTACATCGCGCCCAACGGCGTCCATTGCCATAACCCGCTGTGGTCGCCTGACGGCCGTTTCATTTATTTCGTCCAGGGGCGGCCGCCGGATGACATGGATGTCTGGCGGATCGCGCCGGAAGGGGGCCAGCCAGAGCGCATCACCTTCCATGCGTCGCGCGTGTCCCATCCGGTTTTCCTGGACAACACGACGATGGCCTACCTGGCAACTGCGGACGACGGTTCCGGACCGTGGCTGCAGGGCATGAACGTCGAACGCCGGGTCGCACATCGCATCGGCCCCGGGATCGAGGCGTACACATCGCTTGCCGCCAGCGCCGATGGGCGCCGGCTGGTCGCCACCCGGGCCTCGCCGCGGACTATCCTGTGGCGGGTGCCGGTGCTGGCACGCATCGCAAACGAGAACGATGCGAGGCGCATTCCACTTCCGGTCGCGGGAGGACGTTCGCCGCGCGTGGGCCCGGGCTATCTGCTGATCGTTTCGCCCAGCGATGGCCGCGGGATCGGCAGGCTCACCACCGCCGACAACCGGCTGGCCGAACTCTGGAACGACACACGGAGCCGGTTGGTCGCCGGCCCGGCCATCGATCCCGTCCACCAGCGCGTTGCGTTTACCACCGCCCGAGGCAAAAGCACCCAGCTGCAGGTGATGGACGCCGACGGCACCGGCCTGCGCACGCTGGCCGCAGATCTTCAGGTGACGGGCGCCCCGGCGTGGTCGCCAGACGGCAGGTCAATCATCGTCGCGGCAACGGATGGCAACGACACGCGGCTGTTCAACGTACCCGTCGACGGAGCGCCCACCTCGCCCTTTGTCGCCGACTATTCGCGCGACGCCGCATGGTCGCCCGACGGGAGTTTCCTTGTCTTCAACGGCGCCGACGTCGGCCCGACCTTTTCGGTCCAGGCCGTGTCGGCCGACGGACGCCCGCGCACGATGCCCGAAGTCGTCCTGCCGCGAGTCAGCCGGCGGTTGGTGTTCCTGCCCGGATCCAACGCGCTGGTCGTGCTGAAGGGCACCGCGCACGATCGGGACTTCTGGCTTGTCGATCTGGCGACCGGCAACGAACGTCAATTGACCCGCTTCGGATCCGCGTTCGCTATCGGCGACTTCGACGTTTCCGCCGACGGGCGCGAAATCATCTTCGACCAGTTCCGTGAGGAGTCGGATGTGGTGCAGATCGACCTTGCGCGGCGTTAGCCCTCTGGGAGGAAACACATGCCAGGAAGCAGGGTCAGAGTCGGATGATCATCGACATGGAGGTGTCGAGAAAGGATTCGGGTCATGCGCGAACGGCTCAGGGCGGGCATTGGGCAAGATTTGCCCGGACGCAAGCCGTGTTGGCTCGCGCGCGACCGGAATTGGCTTGCGCCTGACCGGAATTGGGCCAACGGCGGGCATCGGGCGGCTCGTGCACAAGCCAATTCGGCTTGCGCACACACCGTTCTCGGTAGCGCGTTCGTGGTTCCGGCTTGCGAGCGAGCGCATCTGGGTTGTACGCGTGCAAAATCGATTGACGTGTGGGGTCTCAGCGGCTTGCGAGTCAACGCTTCGCGCTGCTGGTTGGATTGCTAGAACTTCCCCGAAACCGACAGCGATAGGATCGGGCCGATCTTGCGGTCGCGGTTCTCGAAGTAGTCGACGGGGCCGGTGCGACGGTCCACGTACACGGTGCGTTGCCACATGCTCATGGCGTTGGTCAGGTTGGCGGCGTTGAGGCGCACGGTGAGGCCTCGGAAATTCTTGCGTTCGATGAAGAGGCCGCCCCACACCGGTCCTTCCCACTGGCGGCCGACTTCGCTGAGGCGGTAGTCGCGCGCGGCGTAGTAGTAGCTGAGGTCGCCGCCCCATGCCCAGTCGGTGGCCGGGATGTCGTGGCGCAGGGCGAGTTCGGCGCGATCCTTGAGGTTGTTGCTGATGGGGCGGTCTTTGCCGGTCAGCGGATCGCGCACGCTGCTGTCTTCGTGCTGCACGAGCGTGGTGAGTTTTCCGCCGCGCCAGCCAATGGGATCAAGGTTGAACGTCGCTTTCAATTCCACGCCGTACAACGATGCCTGGTCGATGTTCCCCGGGCTTTCGCCATCGATGCCGATGGGAATGGTGTCGACGATGTCGTCGATGCGCTGCGCGTACAGACGCAGGCTGGTGTTGCCCCATGCGCCGAGGTTGCGATTCGCTTCGACTTCCAGTTCCCACGTCTGCGGCGGCACCAGGTCGGGATTGCCGGAATTGGTCTGGTTGTCGTTGAGGTCGACCGAGGCCAGGAAGTCGTAGAAGTTGAGCTGCCCGACGCGCCGCTGCAGTTTCATGTTGAGGTCGAGTTGCGGCGACACCTTCCACGCCATCGACACGAACCCTTTCGGCCGACGGAACTCGCGCACCAGTCCACCGCCGCCGATCTGCTCGAGCTTCGAGTACTCGCCGCCGAGGCTCACCTGCAAGGTGGTCGCCGGGGTCAGCGTCCGCCCGTATGTGCCCATCACTTCGTAACGGTCTTCCTGCACGGTCGCGGTGGCGCCCGGCAGTGGAATCGGCGCATAGACACCGTCGCTGCCGAGCACGAACAGCTGCGACACGCTGTCCAGGCTGTTGAACGCGTACTCGCCCGACAGCTGCCAGTCGCCGCCGGCCTCCCAGCGGTACTCGCTGCGCGCGATGCTCTCCTTGAGCTCGCCGTCGCGCGCGAAGCGGAAACCCTGTGTCGGCGTGGCATCGGCGAAGCGTGTCTCCACGGTGTCGACGGTGGGCGTGTCGGTCAAACCGTGCAGCCCGATGAACTTGAGCCGGCCCGCGCCCAGCGCGAATTCGTAGTCGCCGCCGAGTTCGTAGTTATGGCCGCCTTCCTCCGCGCGCACGCTGCGTACGCGATTCGGTCGCCCCGGCCCGGTGCGCGTGCCGTCCTCGACATAGTCGAAGAAGATCTTCTGCCATGAGCCGTTGAAGTTGCCGATGCTGCCGCCCGCACCCTTGTAGGCCAGCTGCGTGCTGAGCTTCGGGCGATCGACTTCGCCAGTCCATGCGTCGTATCGGTATTCGCGGAAACTGCCGTCGGCGTTGTAGATGTTGGTGTCGCCGCCCGCGCCGCTGTGGTTGGCGCCGTTGTCGAAGCCCAGCGTGTACTCGACGGGACCTTGGGTGCCGCTCATCGACACCGAGCCGCGGGTGAGTTGCGGGTCGGTGAAGTACCTGCGCACATCGGGACGCCACTCCCATTGCCCGCTGATGCCGGTGGCCATGGTCACCACATTGGCGACCTGGCCCGACAAGCCCGGAATGGCGAGCGTCGCACCGTCGACGATCTCGATGCGTACTACGTTGCCGGCCGGCACCTGGCTCAGCTGCGTCAGCACGTCGTTGGACTTGCCCGACAGGCGTTGCCCGTTCACCAGCACGTTGCCCGTCGCCTGGCCGAGACCGCGCTCCTGCACCGCCTGGCGAATCACGAAGCCCGGCACCTGCTCCAGCATGTCCAGTGCGTTGCGCGGCGCGTAGCGTGCGAAGTCGTCGGGCGTGTAGGTGCGGGCGCCTGCGCCAGCCGGAGCGGCGGTGGACTCCTGCGCCATCGTGGTCAACGGCAGCAGGGCAAGGCAGAGCGCGAGGCTCAGGGTGGAAGGCGTCATCAAGGATCCCCGGCAGCATTGGTGAATACATCGAGCCGTTGCGGCTGAAGCCGTTGTCGGTGCGTCTGCGCCAGTGGGACGCAGCGAATGTGCAAAAGGTTTAAACGCGCACCGATTGGGAAGGCGGGCTTGAGCCCGCCCTACGTCGCTACGTCATCTGCATCGCTGTCCTCGGCGGGGTTCACGGCTGTCGCACGCGCGATTGGCGAAGCTGGCGGTCAGCGCACGATGCGCACCCTTCGCTGGAGTCTTGCCATGTCCCCCACATCCGCCGCTAACCGTGTCCGCCTTCATGTCGAAGACAGTGGCGGCGATGGCAAACCCGTCGTCCTGATCCACGGTTGGCCCCTGTCTGCCGAATCGTGGAAGGCGCAGGTCGGTCCGCTGCGCGACGCCGGTCATCGCGTCATCGCCTACGACCGGCGCGGCTTCGGGCGTTCGGACAAGCCGGAGGGCGGCTACGACTACGACACGCTCACCGACGACCTCGCCGGCCTGCTGGAAGAACACGACCTGCGCGACGTGGCCCTGGTTGGTTTCTCGATGGGCGGCGGCGAAGTGGCGCGCTACATCAGCCGGTACGGCGAGGAGCGCGTGCGCAGCGTGGTGTTCGCCTCTGCGGTGCCGCCGTTCCTGATGAAGTCCGACGACAACCCGGACGGCCCGCTTACGAAGGAAGCGGCCAAGGAAATGGAAGACGGACTGAAGGCCGACCGCGAAAAATTCTTCGACGGATTCAGCACGAAGTTCTTCTCCGCCAAGGGCACGCTGAAAGTCACCGAGGCGCAGCGGCAGGAAGCCATCGCGGTGTGTCTGCAATCAGACCAGACCGCGGCATTGGCCTGCATGAAAGCCTTTGGCACCACCGACTTCCGTGAGGACCTCAAGAAAGTCACCGTGCCGACGTTGGTACTGCACGGCGACAGCGACGGCACGGTGCCGTTCGAAGGCTCGGGCAAGCGCACACATGCGGCCATTGCCGGCAGCCAGGTGGTCCTGCTGCGCGATGCGCCGCACGGCTGCAACGTGAGCCATGCGGATGAGTTCAACGATTCGTTGCTGGCGTTTCTTGCGTAGGGTGGGCCCTGGCCCATCGTTTTTGATTCTGGAAGGCGGGCCTTGATGTCTGGAATGCGGGCTTGAGCCCGCCCTACGGTGCCTGCTTGTATTTCGATTGCTGTGTCGAAACTTGAGTCATGTCGATTCGCGGCTCGCTCGATCGTCGTAATGGTTGAGCCCCCAGCCAGGCTAGCCACCCTGTCCTTCGTCATGCACCAACCGACGCTCGACATGCAGCTGGGCTTTTCACCGATGCCGGAGAAGCGCAATGACCAATACCAACACCACGTCCCACGAACGTTCCGCATCCACGGACGCGAAACCCGATCAGGGGCCGACCAATGGCGTGACCCCGCATCTCACGATCGCAGGCAAGCGGGCGACGGAAGCAATCGAGTTCTACAAAAAGGCGTTCGGCGCCGAGGAAGCGATGCCGCCGTATTTGGCCGATGACGGCGAGCGCATCATGCACGCGCACATCAGGGTCAACGGCGGCTCGGTGATGCTCAACGACGAGTTTCCCGAGTACGGTGAATGCGGCGCGGGCGGCAAGCCCGGTGCGGTCACGCTGCACCTGCAGGTCGACGATGCCGACCGCTGGTTCGACCGCGCCACCAAGGCCGGCGCCGACGTCACGATGCCGCTCGACGATCAGTTCTGGGGCGACCGCTACGGGCAAGTCAAGGATCCCTTCGGCCACAGCTGGTCGATCGGTGCGCCGGCGAAAAAATGACCACACGCCTCCACTCGTGGAGCACATGAATCCTGAGGAGAACTGTCATGTCCAACAAGATCGTCACCTGCCTTTGGTACGACCATGGCGAAGCACGCAAGGCAGCCGAGTTCTACGCGGCGACTTTTCCCGACAGCCGCGTTGGCGCGGCCAATGACGCGGCCAGCGACTTTCCCGGCGGCAAGGTCGGCGAAGAATTGACTGTCGACTTCACCGTGCTCGGCCGGAGTTTCGTCGGTCTCAACGGTGGCGACGCCTTCAAGCCGAACGAGGCGATCAGCTTCATGGTGCTGACAGAGGACCAGGCCGAAACCGACCGCTACTGGAATGCGATCGTCGGCAACGGCGGCGCAGAAAGTGCCTGCGGTTGGTGCAAGGACCGCTGGGGCTTCTCATGGCAGATCACCCCACGCGTGTTGCTGGACGCAATGTCCGATCTCGACCGCGCCGCCGCCAAGCGCGCGATGGACGCGATGATGACCATGCGGAAGATCGATATCGCCATGATCGAGCGCGCTCGAGCCGGCTAGGAGGCACCGGCGTAACAAGGAATAGCGGAATAAGGGGCCGCAGGAATCAACCGCATTTGCCGTCAACAGCCCTCTTTTTAGTAATCAGCGTGCCCATGCGGGCTTCTTGTCTGCTTGGTTCCAGCGCACTCCAGTGGATTGGGATGATGGTCGCTGTCTCAACGATTACGCCCCGACCAGGTTGCATCCGGATACCGTGGCCGTCGCCAAGCAACTGCTCGGGCGCCGTTACATCGAACTCGCGTCAGACGAAATGGATCGCATCGAATTCTCCCATCGCCTGTTTGCCGGTGGTCTCTTAACATTGTCGTCCGCGACCATCGCGGCTTCCCAATAACGCGCATGCCTACTTCACTGATCGTCTTCGATGACTTCCTCGAACGTCCTGCCGATTTGCGGGAAGCGGGCCTCCGTCTGACCTATCCCGACCAGAAAGGTGCCTTCCCCGGGCGCAACTCGCAGGAGCGCGTCGAAATCGACGGCCTGGCACCGTACATCTCCAACATCGTTGGCGAACGGCTCAAGGTGATCGAGCCACTGGGCTCGCATGCGAAGCTCCGCAGCACGCTGGCGTCGGATACGGGGCGGGGCAAGGTGCATGTCGACCCTGGTTACTGGTCCGGCGTGCTGTATTTGAGTCTCCCCGGCGATTGCCGCGGAGGGACCGATTTCTTCCGCCACCGCCGCACCAACACCGATCGCCGCCCGATGAACGACCAAGATCTGGCGACGCTGGGTTACACATCCATCGATGACGCGCACCAGGACATCATCGAGCGCGACGGCTTGGACGACAGCGCTTGGGAAACCACGATGAGCGTGCCCATGCGCTACAACCGGCTGATCCTCCTGCGTCCGTGGCTATGGCACACCGCCGGCGCGGGATTCGGTGACAGTCGCCAAAACGGTCGTCTGGTGTATTTGATGTTCTTCGCGGCGGGTTGACGCGTTGCCGTCTGGCGTGAGGCGATAAATCTCTCGCGACCAGACTCCGGAATTGTCCACAGCACGTCGAGGATGGTGGCCCGCCTTGCGCTGCGGCGCACTGCAAGGCTTGATCGAACCCCAATCATGCGTACGTGGCCGTAACCTGTTACACCATTGCAATGCGTTCGCACGCGCATCGTTATCACAGGGCTGAATCTGCGGAATTGGTTTTCGCCGCAGGGCGCTCCGCGCGACGATGTTCGATGTCCCGCATGACATTCACCGCGCCTCACGCGTCATCGCATCCGGGCGAAGTGACTGCGAAACCGCGGTCGAAACCATGTTCCCTTCCATTGAAAAGGCCCGCGACGGGTGAGGTCGCGGGCCGTCTGTGTAGCCAGATCTTTCCGACCGCCAAATTCAGCGAAGGATGATCACGTCCGTTACGGTGCCGGTTTTGGCCAGCACGACGCCGGTGATCTGGTCGATGGTGATGCCGAGGGCCGCGGTTAGTTGGCATGCGGCGCACGTACTCTTTGTGCACGGCATTTCGGTGGAAGCGACAGGTTGGGGTGGCCGTGCGCAAACCGACGCAGTTCTACTGCGCGCAACACCCGTCTCGGATAAATTAGGTGCGGATTCCACGCAGGCCCCACGCCATGCCCCGATTCAAACATGACCCGGTCCGCGCGCGGAACCTGTCCAACGATTACGCCAGGTGGTTGCTGCAGGAACAGCGCGAACGCACGCCTGCCAGCGGCAAATTGTTTGCCCGGTTGCACACCCCCGGCGGTCGCCGCTTC
>JALYOU010000354.1 GCA_030856725.1 Pseudomonadota bacterium | reverse complement strand
CCCACCATTCCCGAAAATGCCGAGCGCACGATCCGTACGGAAGACAACGGCGACGTGATCGAGGAATACCGCGTCGGCGGCCTGTTGCGCATCGTCAAGGTCACGCCAGCGCGCGGCCCGACGTACTACATGATCGACGACAACGGCGATGGCCGGATGGATCGCGGCAAGGGCGACGTGCAACCGGTGTATTACAAACTCTACGGCTGGTGAGCATGGCGAAGTTCGATATACGCGCGGTCACGAATGACGCGGAATTGCGTGCGACATGGCCCGTTGCACGGCAGTTGCGCCCCCACCTGGATGAAGATGGTTTCGTTGCGCAATGCCTGCGGCAGTTCGAGGGCGGCTACTTGGCGACCGCGTTATATGACGAAGGCATTCCACGTGCATTCGCCGGCTGGCGCGCGCTGGATATGCTGGCCACCGGCAAGCAGGTGTACGTCGATGACCTGGTCACAGACGAAACCGTGCGCAGCCGCGGCTACGGCAAGGCGATGCTGGACTGGCTCAAGGCCGAAGCGAAACGTCTTGGCTGCGCGCGGCTGCAACTGGATTCGGGCACGTTCCGCAAGGATGCGCATGCGTTCTATCTGCGCGAGGGCCTGCGCATCGAAGCCTTCCATCTTGGAATCACACTGTAAGTGCACTAGGTTGTCGAAGTCCCTGGCGTCACGCTGATACCTCACATACCCCGGGGCGTAGCGGTCGGATTTGCGATCACGGCGACGCGTCTTCTGATTCCGTTCCTTCCCGTTCCTTCAGCACGCGCTCGGCTGCCGCGTCGGCCATGGCGCGGTGGGTGAGCGATTTGCAGCGTTCGACGCCTGCCTGTGTCAGGCGTAGCGAGCCCTCCTCCTCCTCGACCAAGCCTGCCTCCAGCAAACGCTCGCGCAGGGAACCCGAACGCGGGCCCGGTTCGTCGCCTTGGTCGACGCGATGCAGCACATCGAGCAAACCCAAGTCTTCCAGGCTCATCGGGTCCACAGCAGGCTCCACACGAGTGTCATCGGGGTCGCCATGATGGCACCGATGAAGCACAGAATCCGATTTGCGGTGCGAAGGAAGGGTAAAAGAAGCCCGCCCCAAAGAGCGAGGCCATGATTGGGTTCTACGCCGGTTGCAGATTGGCGTACGACAGCACCAGCCACTTACTGCCGGCTTCATCGAAATTAACCTGGACGCGCGCGTGTGCGCCGGCGCCTTCGTAGTCGGTGACGACGCCGATGCCGAAGGTGGCGTGCTTGACGTTCTGGCCAAGTTTGATTGCCTGCACCTCGATTGAGGCATGACCGAAGTCACGCCGGGGCTGCGGCGCATACATCGGCCGGGACACCTGCACGCGCGGCCGGACCTCATGCAGCAACGCCGGCGGGATTTCGCGCAGAAAGCGCGATGGCATGCCGTACATGTCCATGCCATGGATGCGACGCGCTTCGGCGTAGCTGAGCACCAGTTTCTGCCGCGCGCGGGTGATGCCGACATACGCCAAACGGCGCTCTTCCTCCAGCCGGCCGCTTTCCTCCAGCGACTTGTTGTTGGGAAACAGGCCTTCCTCCATGCCAGCGAGGAATACCAGCGGAAATTCCAGGCCTTTCGCACTGTGCAGTGTCATCAGTTGCACACCGTCTGCGCCGGCTTCAGCCTGGCCTTCACCGGCTTCCAGCGATGCGTATGCGAGGAACGCGACCAGTTCTGTCAGCGCTGCTGCTTCCTCGTCGTCGCCGCGCACGAAACGCGAAGCGACGGAGACGAGTTCATCGATGTTTTCGGTACGCGAGTCGAGTTGGCCGGTGGATTCCTTGTCGTAATGGGCGCGCAGGCCCGAACGCAGCAGGACGTGGTCGATCTTGTCCTGCAGCGGCAACTCGGCGGCCTCGCCGGACAGCGCATCGATCAGCGCATGGAACGTCATCAGCGCATTGCGGGCGCGCGCCGCGAGCAGGGTTTCGTCGCCGACGCGATTCGCCGCTTCCCACAATGGCACCGCATCGGTACGCGCGCGCTTCCGTACTTCGTCGAGCGTGCGTTCGCCGATGCCGCGCGTGGGCGTATTCACCGCGCGCTCGTACGCAGCGTCGTCATCGCGATTGGCGATCAGCCGCAGGTACGCCAAGGTGTCCTTGATTTCCGCGCGCTCGAAGAAGCGCTGGCCGCCGTAGACGCGGTACGGAATCGGCATGTCGGCGCGCAATGCTTCCTCGAATGCACGCGATTGCGCGTTGCTGCGGTAGAGGATGGCGCAATCGCCGTAGTTGCCGCCATCGCGCACCCATTGACGGATGCGCTCGACCACGAAACGCGACTCGTCGATCTCGTTGTAGGCGGCGTAGAGATCGACCGGATCGCCCTCGCCGCTGTCGGTCCACAGTTTCTTGCCGAGGCGTTCGGGGTTGTGGGCAATCACCGCGTTGGCGGCATCGAGGATGTTGGCGCTGGAGCGGTAGTTCTGTTCCAGTCGCAGTGTCTTTGCGTCCGCGTAGTCCTTGAGGAAACGCTGCACGTTCTCGACTTTCGCGCCGCGCCAGCCGTAGATCGCCTGGTCGTCGTCACCGACCACGAACACGTGTCCGGTGTCGCCCGCGAGCACGCGCACGAACGCGTACTGGATGCTGTTGGTATCCTGGAATTCGTCGATTAGCAGTTCGCCAAAACGCTGCCGGTAATGCGCCAGCAAGGCCGGCGTATCACGCAGCAGTTCGTGCGCACGCAGCAGCAGTTCAGCGAAATCGACCAGTCCCGCGCGGTCGCAGCGTTCCTGGTAGAGCGCATAGGCGCGGCGCATCACGTCAGCCCACTGGTCGTCGCCCGGCTGGATGTGCTGCGGACGACGGCCTTCGTCCTTCTGCGCATTGATCCACCATGCGATCTGCCGTGGCGGGAAACGCGCCTCGTCGAGTTCGAGCGGCTGGATGACGCGCTTGATCAGGCGCAGCTGGTCGTCGCTGTCGAGGATCTGGAAACCTTCCGGCAGTTTCGCGTCCTGCCAGTGCAACCGCAGCAGCCGATGCGCGAGGCCATGGAAGGTGCCGATCCACAACCCGCGGCTGCCATTGCGCAGCAACGCATCCGCACGCGCGCGCATCTCCCCGGCAGCCTTGTTGGTGAACGTCACCGCGAAGATCCCGTGCGCCGGCACGCGATGCACCTCGTTGAGCCACGCGATGCGATGCATCAACACCCGCGTCTTGCCGCTGCCCGCACCCGCAAGAATGAGGTAGTGGCCGGGGTCGGCGGTCACGGCTTCGCGTTGGGCGGGGTTGAGGCCGTCGAGCAGGTAGGACACATCCATGGGTGCAGTTTAACGGTGTGCGAAATGTGGGGCGCATTCATTCGCATGACATCAAACGCTTTCGCGCCACGCGCGACTTCATTTCTTTTGCCAAGCCTAAAAAAATCGAAGCAAAAGAAAAGGGCCTTCCCCGAGGTGGAGCACAGCCGGCCGCTTCTTTGTTACCGGGATCTTCCGACTCGGCATCCTGCCTCAGTCGGAAAACGACGTGCATCCATGCACGCCGCCCTCCGGGTTGGAGGCGTCATGCACAATCAAAAGCAGTTCACAAGTGAATTTGGGCCGAGCGAAAGTTCAGCTCGAGAGCCCGGAGACCCGGAGGGCGGCGCACAGGATATGCGCCGTTTTTCGACCAAGCCATGGCTGTCGAGTCGAAAAACCTCCTCGGCAGTGACACCACTTTGACACTCTGATCGGGGAAGGTGTCTCTTTGGTTACTTTCTTTGCACCAGCATAGAAAGTTACTCGCCAGAGGCGAAAGCTTTTTCCCAGAGATCTTGAAACGCTGGCCACCGTCAGTCTTCGGGGCAAGAATAAAGAGAGGTGGGTCTGGACCACCCTACGAAGGCCGTGACCTTCATGGCAGCGATCGGGAAGATGGGCATCGGAACGAGTCCTATCCTACTGTTGGTCGACGCTCTCCGTCGCCAGCATCGCGAGGACCGTGTCGAACGCCTCCGGCCGCCCAAGCAAGAATCCCTGCAGCTCGTCACAGCCCTGCGCCAGCAGCCA
>JALYOU010000351.1 GCA_030856725.1 Pseudomonadota bacterium | reverse complement strand
CTCTAATGCCAGCCTTCGACCCTTCTAGAGCGTTGCATATCCAAAAGAAAACGCTCGCGGCTGAAGTCGCTCCTATCACGCCTTTGCGCCAAATAACACATAAAAAAACCGCGCCCGAAGGCGCGGTTGGGGGGTCACACTTGTCGCTGACTTACTGAGGGTCGGTCGACTTGTTGCTGGTGCTTAACGGCCGTCGCGGTCCGCATCGCCCGGCATGGTGCGTTCGATGTGGTGCCAGCCATCCTTGACCGCACCCTTGGCTTCAGTCCAGGCCAGGCGCGAGTTCGCGCGCGTGGAATCCCAGTTGCGCTCGAGGGAGTCTTCGACATCCTCGAAACGCTGGCCGCGATATTGGCCGTAGGTGTCGTAGCCGTACTTGTAGGCCGGCTCGTAGTCGTTCCACTCGCGTCCGGCCGAGTAGTACGGGGCCGACTGGTAGGTGCTCTGGAAGTGGTTGCTGTATTCGGTCGGGTTGACGGCTTCAGCAATCGAATCGCCCGCCTTGGAACCGACGACCGCGCCGATGACACCGCCGACGACCGTACCGATGGGTCCGCCAACAGCGGTGCCGGCGATCGCGCCCGTGACTGCGCCTGCCGCTGCGCCAGTGCCTGCGCCAATGCTGTGGTCTTTTTTGATGTCGCTCATGTCTGTACTCCGTTGGTGAACCATGCGCTGTTGCGCTGGGTAACGCCAAAGCTAGGTCTGTGGGGGTGCAGTTCCCGTGAAATGCGCACGGCGTTGTGATTACTGCGCGGGTGGCTGTTGCTCCAGCGCTCAGGCAGATGAAATTTTCGTTCGGTCCTTGCTGCAAGGTCGGCGTTGACGCGAACCATCCTGTCGTCATCCCGCAAAGGCGTGACAAGCGCGAAGGCTGTCCTGCGCGCCTCGCGCTTGTCGCAAATGACGAGCGGGAGGTTATGTGGCGGTCGCCTGTGCGGAAGCAAAGCGCGCAACCAGTCCCGATTCGCGCCGGCCATGCCGCGCGATGGCACGCAACAACACGGCTTGCGGCGACCACAGCAAGGCGCCGTGCCGCGCGCGGGTGAGTGCGGTGTACAGCAGTTCGCGGCTGAGCACACGCGCGTCGTCATCGGGCAGCACTACGGCGACGCGATCGAATTCCGAGCCCTGCGCCTTGTGGACGGTGGTGGCGAAAGCGGAATCGTGTGCGGGCAGTTGCGAAGGCGACCAGGCGCGCAGGCCATTGCCGGTGTCGAACCAGACGTGCGCTTCGCCATCGGCATCGTGCCAGACCACGCCGACATCTCCGTTGAACAGGCCATGCCGGTAACTGTTGGCGGTGATCATCAGCAGGCGGCCATGGAAAAAGACACTGCGCGCGCCGAGTTGTTCGGCGAACCAGGCATTCCACGCCTGCGCACCGAACGGGCCGTTGCGCAGTGCGCACAACACGCGCATCGCCCCGGCGTCGCGCAGGGCCTGCGTCGGGTCTTCCGCGTGCGCAATGCGTTGATACGCCGGCAATGCGAATTCGCGCAATGCGTGCCCGAGTGCAGCGACGTTGCCGTCGCGCCATTGCAGCTCGTTGTCGCCGGCATGCAGGCATGCCATCGCGGCGTCGCCATCGCCGGTCTGGATCGCCGCTGCCAGCGCCGGCAATGCACCATCGCCGGCTTGCCGGTAGCCGCGCGTCAGGTGCACGCGAAGTGCAGCAAGCGGGGCGCCAGGTGTCGCGGCATCGCATAACGCGCCGAGCACGTCGCCGGCTTCGACCGCGGGCAACTGGTCCGGATCGCCGATCAGGATGAGCTTTGCCTGCAACGGTACGGCGGCGACCAGCTTGCTCATCAACGGCAAGTCCACCATCGAGGCTTCATCGACGACGACGACATCGAATGGCAACGTGTGCGTCGCGTCGTGACGGAAATCGACGCGGCCCGATTGCCAACCGAGCAGGCGGTGCAGGGTCTGAGCGTCGCGCGAGATCACGCCAGCAATGACAGGTTCGACGCGGCCTGCCTCGACATCGCGTGCCAGCGTCGCGTCGATGGCCTCGCCCATCCGCGCCGCGGCGCGGCCGGTGGGTGCGGCGAGCGCTATGCGTGGCACCGGTTGTCCGTCGCGCAAGGCAAGTTCGTGCAGCAGCACGAGTATGCGCGCGACGGTGGTGGTCTTGCCGGTGCCGGGGCCGCCGGTGATCAAGGCCAAGGTGTTGCGCACGGCAGTGTCGGCGGCGTGCGCTTGTGCATCGGTGCTGGTTGCGTGTGTCTTGGCATCGGTATCGGATGCGGCGCCTTCGAACAGGCTCCGCAGACGTGCCTGCAGCCACTGCGCATCCACTGCAGCCGTGGGCGCTGCGGCGCGATCGCGCAGGCGCGTGGAGAGGTCGTGTTCGTAACGCGCATAGCGGCGCAGCGCCACGCGGCCGTGCTCATGGACCAACGGCGTCGCGTCGCCGCTGGCGGCCTGCGAGGACACGAGCGCGCTCGCACGCAAGGCATCCGACCACGCATCCGCCATCGGCAGCGTCACGTCCACGTCCAGTTCGTCGAGCAACTGGCGCGCCTGCGGCAATGCGAACCCGCTGTGCCCGAGTGCGACGGCACGCATTGCCAGTGCGCCGGCCAGTGCGACTTCGGGGGACGCGGCCAGACGCGTTTGCAGCAATGCGGCGAATTCAACATCGACCTGGCGCAGCGCGCCAAGTGTGGCGAGCCGTTGCAGTGCGCGCGCGGCGACGGTGCTGCTCATGCCGACCCATCCGCGAACAGCTGGTCGAGCGCATGGATCAGTTCAGGATCGAAACGCTGCGCGTGAATACCGCGCATCGGTTCGTCACTGGCGGAGCCATCCTGGCTGTTGCGCAGGCCACGACAGAACAGATAGCGGATGCCGCCGAAATCGCGCGCGTACGCGTACGCATCGCCGAGACGGAACCGCAGCCAGCGATGCAGCGCCAGCGTGTAGATCAGCGCCTGCAGCAGGTATTCGCTGTGCTGCATGGCCTCATCAAGCGCCGCGGCATCGTAGGCGTGCAGCTGGTTGGATTTGTAGTCGAGCACGTACCAGCGGCCGTCGTGCTGGTAGACGAGATCGATGAGGCCGGTTATCAACCCCTCCAGCCTGCGGCGCAGGCCGAAGCCTTCGCGCTGCGTGGAAATGCCATGCGCATGCAGCAACGCCAGCACGCGATCGGCCTGCGCGGCGCCGAGGGTGAAGTGGAACTCGAGTTCGGCGCGGCGCGAGTGCGCTGGCAGGTCGCTCAGGCGCACGCCTTCTGGAAGCCTTGCATTGAGCGTGCTGGCAACCAGCTGCGTCAGCAGCGCGACGCCGTCGTCGAGATCGCTGTCAGCATAGCCCTGCCCGCGCAACGCCGTGACCATGCTGTCGCGTGCTTGCACAGGCACCTCATGATCACGCCACGCGGCAAATCCGTCCTCGTGCAAAGCCGCAAACTCAAGCACATCGTGCAGGGCCAAGCCGAAGCGCTTGCCGGAAAAGCGCGAGGGCTGCGCTGTTTCCGTTTGAAACGCTTCCAGAGATTCTGACTCATCTGTACCGCCTTCTTCGGCCACCGCCACATCGTGCGCTGACTGCAGGCGCGGCAAAGTGTCGTGCCATTGCGAGAAGCTGTGGATCCACCAGTCACGCGGCAGCGTGCGCGTCGCGTCGCGGGCGCTTGGCGGTTGCGTCGCGACGGGTGAGGGCAACGGCAGGAGTGCATGCTCCCCCAGCGGTGAGGCATCGATGTCGATGGCCGCGTTGCGCGCCAACGCATCCAGACTGGCCAGCATCGCGTGCAGCGGCGTTTTCCCGCTGTCGTACAACGCGCCACAGGCCAGCCACACCGCATGTTGCGCGCGGGTCAGGCCCACATACAGCAGTCGCGCATCTTCGGCGCTGTCTTCGTACGAGGCGCTGGTTTTGGCGTTCTTCCAGAGTTCCGCATCCGTGTCGCGCGGCTTGTAATGCAGCACGCTGCCGCCGTCCTCGTGCTGGTATGCGACGGACATGGCCGAGCGCGCACCGCGACCGATGCCGGCGAACGGCAGGTACACCAGTGGAAATTCCAGTCCCTTGCTTTTGTGCAGGGTCAGGATGCGCACGCGGCGCGCGTCGGACTCCAGGCGCAGTTGCTGGGTCTCGTCGTCACCGTCGGCGTCGGCGATATGGCGGCGCAGCCATTCGACCAGCGCGGTGTCGCCCCGCGCTTGCGCGGCAGCGGCCTGCAATTGTTCGCCGAGTTGCAGCAGGTTGGTCAGGCGACGTTCGCCATCGTGCAGCGACAGCAGTCGCGCGGCGTTGTCGGCGCAGAGTTCGGACAACAGCGGCAACGGGCCCTGCCGCAACCAGCGTTCGCGCCAAGAGTGCGCCGCGACGTGCCAGCGTTGTCGCCATGCGTCGTCGTGGTCGAGACGTTGGATGGCATGCGCATCGAAACCGATCAGCGTGGTGGCAAGCGCGCCGCGCAGGCGGCTGTCGTCGTCGAGACGCAGCAACGCCTCGAGCAACGTCAACACCTCCAGCGCTTCCTCGCTCTGGAACAGGCTCTGTTTCCCTGCCGCCACTGCGGGCACGCCGGCCATGACCAGCGCGTCTCGCATCATCTCGGCTTCGCGGTGGCTGCGCACCAGCACGGCGATGTCGCCGGGCCGCACCATACGCGTGCCGTCCTTCAAGGTGAGCCGCGCGCGTCCCGCCTGTGCATCGCGCAGCAGCGCGTGGATGTGCGCGGCGCATGCGGCGGTGGCGAGACGGCGCGACTCCGACGCGGACCATGCATGCGCGCCATCGGGCGGCGGCAACACGCGAATGGTCAATGCGGCTGCGGTCGCGCCGTCGCGCTGGAAATGCGCATCGTCAATGCCGCCGCCGGGTTGAAGCGGCTGGTATTCGATACGTTCGTCGACCAGCGCGCCCTTGCCGGCCTGTGCGTACAGGGCATCGAGCGCGCGCAGCAGCGACGGACGCGAACGGAAATTGCGCGCCAGCGGCGGCGCACGCCTGGCGTGCTTGCCTGCAGCGAGATAGGTGTGCACGTCGCCGCCGCGGAACCGGTAGATCGCCTGCTTGGGGTCGCCGATCAGGAACAGGGCATGCGCACCGAACACGTGTTGGAAAATCTTCCACTGCCGCGCATCGGTGTCCTGGAACTCATCGACCAGCGCGACCGCATACTGCGCGCGCAGGCATTCGATGAGCTGTTCGCCGTGCGCGCCGTCGAGCGCATCGGCGACGCCGTCGATGAGGTCGTCGAAAGTCTGCCAGTGCTGCGCGGCTTTCTGTTTCGCCAGGCGCACGGAAGCTGCGTCGCGGAGTTGGTGCAGCAGTGCGATATGCCGGTTTTCCTGCCACGCATCGTGTTCGGCGTCGAGCTCGAGATACGCCGCCACTGTATCGAACAGCGGCGATTGCGGCGTCACCTTGCCTTTGTTGGTGCAGCGCAGGAGTTTGTCGGGCGTGAGCAGTTCGAGCTTGTCGCGAGGCGGCGCGTGCGGGCCGGAGCGTGCGCTCCAGTCGATCAATCCTCGCCAGAGCGTATCGAGTGTTTGGCCTTTGTAGCTGACCTTGCTGAGCGTGCCGGAGGCCATGCCTGCATCGATGAGCGTCCGAGCACCCACGCCTTCGCGCAGGAAGACGTGGCGCATGTGTTCTGCCGCCGCTAGCCAGCGTGGCGTCGGGTCCTCGGTATGTGCCATCAACGACGGCAGCAACCGCGGCGCGCGCAGCAGGTCGCGCAACGCGTTCGCCAACGTCTGCGGCCCTTGCGACCACCAGCGTGCGAGGGCATCGGCGTGCACGGCATCACGCCCGAACTCACGCCACAGATCAATCGCAACCTGCTCGCGCAGCGCGGTGTCGTTGGTGAGCTGCGTCGCGCCGATGAACAGGCGATCGCTTTCCAACGCATGTTCGGCCAGCACGCGCGCGCAGAAGCCGTGGATGGTGAACACGGCAGCGAGGTCGATATCGTGCACGGCGCGATGCAGGCGGGCGCGCAGGCGGGTAGACGATTCGTGTTGCAGTTGCGCTGCGATCAATGCGCGGGTGGTAGCGCGTTCGGC
>JALYOU010000350.1 GCA_030856725.1 Pseudomonadota bacterium | reverse complement strand
GCGCGAAAACAGCCGTCTCGGTCGCGGTGCCGGGCGATGACGAATTCGTACAGCACCAGCAGCGCAGCCAGTGCCAGCGCACCCCAGTAGATCGCGCCGAACTCCGCGCGCACACCGACCATGGCCAACGCGGCGAACATCAACGCATACAGCACGCCCTGGGCGATGAGGTCGATGTCGCCGAACAGGATCGCGGTGGACTTGGCGCCAGCGGCGATGTCGTCGTCGCGATCGACCATCGCGTACCAGGTGTCGTACGCGGTGGCCCAGAAGATGTTGGCCGCGTACAGCACCCATGCAACCGGCGGCACCTCGCCGCGAATCGCCGCGAACGCCATCGGGATCCCCCAGCCGAACGCCATGCCCAAATACACCTGCGGCAGGTAGGTGTAACGCTTGAGATAGGGATAGCTCATCGCCAGCACGATGCCGACGAAACTCAGCAGCACCGTCAACCGGTTCAAGGTGAGCACGAGTGCGAAGGCGACCAGCATCAGCGCGGCGAACACCGCCAGCGCCTCGCGGCCGCGGATCGCACCGGTGGCCAGCGGCCGCTGCCGCGTGCGTTCGACCTGTCGATCGAGCCAGCGGTCGGCATAGTCGTTGACCACGCAACCGGCCGAACGCGTGAGCCAGACGCCTGCGGAGAACACGAACAGCGTCCGCCACGGCGGCACGCCTTCGGCCGCCAGCCACAGGCCCCACCACGTCGGCCACAGCAGCAGCAGCCACCCGATGGGGCGGTCGCCGCGGATCAGCGTCCAGTACAGGCGCAGGCGGTCGCGCCCAGGGGTAGCGACTGCGATCGGGGGTTGGTGGCGCTCGTATGACATCGGTGTCTTCGACAGCAGGGCGAATCCGGTTGAAGCAGGGGCGAATCCGGCTGCGCGCTCGCGCCGCCCGGCGCGATCATGGAGAATATGCCGCTCGGCGCCCGTAGCTCAGCCGGATAGAGTAGTGGCTTCCGAAGCCATTGGTCGGGGGTTCGAATCCCTCCGGGCGCGCCACATGCTGCAAAATGCGCCGGTCCGGGATTTCCCGCCCTCGCGCAAGCGCTCGGGCGTTCGACGTTGCGCAAGCCATGGCTTGCGAGCGCAACGTCTCGCCCCTCCGGGCGCGCCAATTCGACCATGACAAGGGCCAGACGTGCGGAATTACGACCTCGACTTCCTGAAGAAATTCTCGCTGGTGATTGGCCTCCTGATGGCGGTCACGCTGGGGCTGATCCTGTTCGCGAGCTACCTGCACCGCTCCTTGCCGCTCGATATCGATCCGGCTGTTGCCAAGCGCCAGCAGGCGCGCATCGCGCCGGTCGGGGCGGTGTACGCAGGCGCGACGGGCGCCGCATCGCAGGCTGCCGCCGTGGCTGCAGCCGCTGCGGCGGCGGCCTCACAGGTCGCGTATGGCGGCACACTGGATGGTGCGGTGATCTATCAGAACATCTGCGCCGGCTGTCACACCTCGGGCGCAGGCGGCGCGCCGCTGCTCACTGCCGCTGGCATGGGCGCGCGCATGAGCAAGGGCATGGACATGCTGAACCAGCATGCGATCGAAGGTTTCACCGGAACGGCAGGCGTGATGCCGGCCAAGGGTGGTAACCCCGCGCTGACCGATGAACAGGTGATCGCGACAGTGGCCTGGATGGTCGACAACGTGAAGTGAGTGTTGCCGCATGTTTATCACGACGCCGCCTTCGGGCGGCGCATTTGTTTGCGGGCTGTGGATACGTGTGTCGAATGCCGACGCCAGCCTTGATCTGTAGGAGCGGCTTCAGTCGCGAGCTTTCGTTGGAGCGTCATATCAACGTTGAGAGCTCGCGGCTGAAGCCGCTCCTACGCCCGAAGGAAGTCCCCTTGGGGGACGAAAGGCGGGCCAACGCGCCTGGCATGCAATCGGGTTACACCCCTACGCTTATCATCGCCGCATGGCCAATCCCGCATTTCCGGACTCAGACACCGCGCTGTTGATCGACGGCCCCGTCGGCGCGCTTGAAGCCATGGTCGAGCCGCCCGAAGCCGACGTGTCCGCGCAGCCGGTTACGGCCATCCTCTGCCATCCGCTGCCGACCGAAGGCGGCACGATGCACAACAAGGTGGTGACGATGGCCGCGCGCGCGTTGCGCGAACTTGGCGTCACCACCGTGCGTTTCAACTTTCGCGGCGTGGGCAAGTCGGGCGGTGCGTTCGACGATGGCAATGGCGAACGCGACGACCTGCGCGCGGTGGCAGCGTGGGTGCGCGCGCAGCGCCCGCAACATGTGTTCTGGTTGGCCGGTTTCAGTTTCGGCGCGGCGGTGTCGCTGCGCGCAGCAGAAGAATTACAACCCGCCCTGCTGATGTCGATCGCACCGCCGGTGCCGCGCTGGGAACTCGACGACCTCGCCGCGCCAACGATGCCGTGGCTGGTCATCCAGGGCGAAAACGACGAAGTGGTCGACGCATCCGCGGTCCATGCCTGGCTGGAAAGACTCAATGCGCAGGCCGAACTGGTGAAGATGCCCGACACCAGCCACTTCTTCCACCGCAAGCTCATGGACCTGCGCGGCGCGATCAAGAACGGCGTCAAGCCCTACCTGCCCGTGCGCGCAACGTGACTGGCGCGTCACCGCCTTCCGAGGCCTATGCAGCCGGCGTCGCGCGCGGCGACTGGCAGGACGATCCCGCACAACACGCCGCGTTGCAGGCGCTCGACCGCATTCACGCCGCACTGGTGCAGGCCCCGACGCGCCGGGGATGGCTGGGTGCGTTGTTCGGCGACGGCGATGCGCCTGCTGTGCAGGGTTTGTATCTGTGGGGCGGCGTAGGCCGCGGCAAGACCTTCCTGATCGACCTGTTCTTCGACGGCCTGACGTTCGACAGCGTGTCCATCGCGCAGAAACGCCGCACGCACTTCCACCGCTTCATGCGCGAAGTGCACGAACAGTTGCGCTTGCACAGCGGCGAGCGCGATCCACTGGCCGCCATCGCCGCGCAGTGGGGCAAGCAATTGCGCGTGCTGGTGCTCGACGAGTTTTTCGTCTCCGACATCGGCGACGCGATGCTGCTCGGCCGGCTGCTGGAAAAACTGTTCGCCGAAGGCATGGTGCTGGTCACCAGCTCCAACACGCCGCCAAGCGAGCTGTACAAGGACGGCCTGCAACGTGCACGGTTCGAGCCGGCGATTGCATTGATGGAACAGCATTGCGCGGTAGTGCATCTCGACAGTCCCATCGATTACCGCCTGCGCGCGTTGACACGTTCACCGGTGTACCGCGCGCCGCTGGATGCGCAGTCCGACGCGTGGCTGCGGTCGCGGTGGGACGAACTCACACGCGGCAGCCCGCACGAAGACGGACCACTACAGATCGACGACCGCGCGATCGACGTGCGCGGATTGGCTGAAGGACTCGCTTGGTTCGATTTCGCCGCGCTGTGCGAAGGCCCGCGCGGCAGCGCCGACTACATCGAGATCGCGCAGGAATTCCACACCGTGCTGCTGGGCGACATTCCCGCGATGAATGCGCAGCGGGACGACGCCGCGCGCCGCTTCGTCACGCTGATCGACGAGCTGTACGACCGCCACGTCAATCTCGTCTGCACCGCCGCCGCCGCGCCGCCCGCGCTGTACACCGGCGAACGCCTGCGCGGCGCCTTCGAACGCACTGCATCGCGGCTGATCGAAATGCAGTCGGCAGAGTACCTGGCGCTGGAGCACCGCGGTTGAACCACCGCGTGTAACCCACTTTTTGCACAAGACAACGAGGACGTCGCGCTTCGTACCACCGCTGTGCGCGTGGGTCACGCCACTTGTGAACGCCGCGCACGGGTGAGATGCACCAGCAGCAGCGAAATCGCCGCCGGCGTCATGCCGGGAATGCGTTGCGCCTGGCCGACGGTCTGCGGGCGGACGCGCTCGAGTTTCTGCAGCACTTCGGCGGAAAGGCCGCGCACGATGGCGTAGTCGAAACCCTCCGGAATCGGTGCCTCCTCGTGACGCTGTTGGCGTTCGATCTCTTCGCGCTGGCGATCGAGATAGCCGGAATACTTCACGCCGATTTCCACCTGCTCGGCAACCTTGGCATCACCAGCCGCGGGGCCGAGCATCGGCACCGTCATCAACTTCGCGTAGTCGAGTTCCGGGCGCTTGAGCAGATCCAGCGCGTTGGTCTCGCGCGAGACGGCAACACCGGTGGCGGCTTCCAGTTCGCGGCCCAACGCGTTGTTCGGTGTGGCCCAGTGCCCGCGCAGGCGCTCTGTTTCCAGCGCGATCGCCTCGCGCTTGCGCTCGAACGCGGTCCAGCGCGCGTCGTCGACGAGATTCAATCCGCGCCCGAACTCAGTCAGGCGCAGATCAGCATTGTCCTCGCGCAACTGCAGGCGGTATTCCGCGCGTGAAGTGAACATGCGGTACGGCTCGATCGTGCCGTTGGTGATGAGATCGTCGACCAGCACGCCGATGTAGGCCTGGTCGCGACGCGGCGACCA
>JALYOU010000328.1 GCA_030856725.1 Pseudomonadota bacterium | reverse complement strand
TTGTAGAAATGACCATGAAGGCGACCGACAGCCTGGAAGTCGCCGATGTCGTCGATACCGACATGCAGTACCTCTACAGCGACGGCGAGTTCTGGCATTTCATGCAGGCGGAAAGCTTCGAGCAGGTGCAGGCCACCAAGGCCGGCGTCGGCGATGCAGCCAAATTTTTGAAGGGCGAGGAAGACTGCGTGGTGACACTGTGGAACGGCATCCCGATCGCCGTGCAGCCACCGAACTTCGTCGAACTGAAGATCGTCGAAACCGATCCGGGCGTGCGCGGCGACACCTCGGGCGGCGGCGGCAAACCCGCCACCCTCGAAACCGGCGCGGTGGTGCGCGTGCCGTTGTTCGTGAGCCAGGATGAAATCATCAAGGTGGATACGCGCAGCGGGGAGTACGTTTCCAGGGTCAAGTGACGGATCAGCGCGTGCGCAAGCGCACGCCTTGCCAATCCGTCATCCCGCGCAGGCGGGGATCCAGTGACTTTGGCTTTTGCTGTTGTCAGAACTAAGGTCACTGGATGACCAGCCTTCGGCTGTTGTGGAGCGCCCCCGCCTACGCTGGAATGACGGCCAGCGCGCGTGACGGCCAACACGACTAACGTCAAGGCAAGTCCATGGTTTCCCGCTTTCGCGGGAATGACGGCTTAAAATCCAGCGCATGAGCCAACTTGACCGCAACCAGACCTGTGACCTGCTGATCGAAGCTGGCCACGTCATCCCCATCGAACCGCACGCGACCGTGCTTGAAAATCACGCCGTGGCCGTTCGCGATGGCGTCATCGTCGATCTCCTTCCGATCGCCGATGCGCGCACCCGCTACAACGCCGCGGAAACCGTCTCGCGCCCCGACGCCGCGCTGCTCCCCGGCCTGGTCAATGCCCACGTCCACAACCCGATGACGCTGCTGCGCGGCGTCGCCGACGACCTGCCGCTGAAGCAGTGGCTGCAAGGCCACATCTGGCCGATCGAAGGCGCGGTGATCGGGCCGCAATTCGTCGCCGACGGCGTTACGCTGGCGATCGCCGAGATGCTGCGCGGCGGCACCACCTGCTGCAACGAAAACTACTTCTTCCCCGACGTGCAGGCCGCGACCTACAAGCGCCACGGCTTCCGCGCACGCATCGGCCTGCCGGTGATCGACTTTCCGACCGCATGGGCCGGTTCCGACGACGAATACTTCGATCGCGCCGCCGAAGTACACGACCAGTGGCGTGGCGATGCGCTGATCGCCACCGCCTTCGCCCCGCACGCGCCTTACACGGTGTCAGATGCCAATTTCGAACGCATCCGCATGCTCGCGGACCAGCTCGACATTCCGGTCCACCTGCACACGCACGAGACCGCTCAGGAAGTGGCGCAATCGGTGGAAGAGCACGGGCAACGCGCGCTCGCACGGCTGGATCGCCTCGGCCTGCTCAACGATCGCCTGATCGCCGTACACATGACCCAGCTCACCGAGGCCGAGATCGCGCTGTGCGCCGAGCGCGGCGTATCGGTGGTGCATTGCCCCGAATCCAACCTCAAGCTCGCGTCGGGATTCTGCCCGGCCTGCGCTCTGCAACGCGCAGGCGTGAATCTCGCCATCGGCACCGACGGCGCGGCCAGCAACAACGATCTCGACATGTTCGGTGAAATGCGCACGGCGGCGCTGCTTGCGAAAGCAGTTGCGAACGATGCCGCTGGTTTCGACGCGCCGACCGCATTGCGAGCGGCGACGCTCGGCGGCGCGAAGGCGATGGGCTTCGACCATCTGATTGGATCGATCGAAGTAGGCAAGCAGGCCGATCTGATCTGCCTGGACCTCGCGCAGATCGAGACCCAGCCGCTGCACCAGGTGATCTCCCAGCTGGTGTATGCGACGGGGCGGCAGCAGGTCAGCGATGCGTGGATCGCGGGCAAGCCGAAACTGCGCAATCGTGAACTTATTGGCATGGATACTGAGTCCTTGGTCGCCAACGCACGGCAATGGCGCACGCGCATCGCAGCCGTTCGCGTGGCGTGATGTGCTTGTCTCCTTCCCCTTCAAGGGGAAGGCCGAGATGGGGATGGTGTTCCCCACAGGTGCGGCGAAGTCATGCAATCAAGCAACACCATCCCCACCCAACCCCCTTGAAGGGGAGGGCTTAACAGCGCGGCGTATCATTTATAAATACTTCGAGAACCGTCCGCATGGCATCTGCAAACACCACACCCAACGACAACTTCAATCAAGCCGAACTCGACAAATTCGGCGCGCTCGCCAATCGCTGGTGGGATCCACAAGGTCCGCAGAAGGCGTTGCACGCGTTGAATCCAGCCCGCCTCGGCTACGTCACCCAACGCGTGACCCTGCGCGGCGCAGACGTGCTTGATGTCGGCTGCGGGGCAGGGCTGCTCAGTGAGGCGCTGGCCCGCGAGGGCGCGAACGTGATGGCGATCGATCTCGCGCCCGAGCTGATCAAGGTTGCGAACCTGCACAAGCTCGAATCCGGTGTCGAAATCGATTACCGCTTGACCTCAATCGAGTCGCTGGCCGAGCATCAACCAAGCCAGTTCGACGCAATCACCTGCATGGAAATGCTCGAACACGTCCCCGATCCCGCATCGATCCTGCAAGCGTGCGCCACCTTGCTGAAACCGGGCGGCCGTCTGTTCGTCTCGACCTTGAACCGCACGCCCGCAGCGTTCGCGCTCGCCATCGTTGGCGCGGAATACATCGCAGGCATCCTGCCGAAGGGCACGCACCAGTACCGCGAATTCATCAAGCCCTCGGAGCTCGCAGCGTGGCTGCGCGAAGCAGAACTCGAGCTCGAAGATGTCAGCGGGCTCATGTACGAACCTTGGCGTAATGCAGCGCGCGTGATATCGCGCACGGACGTCAATTACCTGGCCTGCGCGGTCAAGCCGGTATGACTACGCATAAAGGTTTTCCGCGCGTGGCGCTGTTCGATCTCGACGGCACGCTGCTCGACAGCGCGCCCGACATGCTCGCCACGGTGAACGCCATGCGCGCCGATCGCGACAAGCTGCCGATGCCGCTGTCGGCGTTGCGCCCGCATGTGTCCCGCGGCGCGCGCGCGATGGCAGCGGCGGCGTTTCCCGAAGTCGATGCTCAAATTCGCGAGACGTGGATTCCGGAATTCCTGGATCGTTATCGCGTCGAACTCGGCCGCCATGGCAAGCCGTTCGACGACATCGAAACAATGCTGGCCGCGATCGAAGCGACCGGCTCGCGCTGGGGCATCGTCACCAACAAGCCCGAATACCTGGCGCGCGAACTGATGCCGTTACTAGGGTGGGAAACGCGCTGCGCTGTGCTGATCGGCGGCGATACCTTGGCCGCGCGCAAGCCCGACCCGCTGCCGCTGACGCATGCCGCGCAAATGCTCGGCGTGGCGCCCGGGGAGTGCGTGTATGTCGGCGACGACGAGCGCGACATCGTCGCCGCGCGCGCGGCCGGCATGCCGTCGATCGTGGCGCTGTGGGGTTATCGCCGCGACGAGGACGTCCCAGCTGAGTGGGGCGGTGATGTCATGGTGGAGGCGCCGCACGCCTTGACCGATCCCGCCAATTGGCCGTGACAGTCCATGGCGAAGCACTGGACGGCTTCATCGCCAAGTGGCGTGCGCGCTGGCCCGAATGGAGCATCGCCGAGGTTTTCGTGCCGGCGTCGCAACGCGGCATCGTGCTTGCATGGTTCTCGCTGTTGCAGGAACTGACGGATGCCGCATGGCGCGGAGACGATCCGGCGCCGGGCTTGGCCAAGCTCGCATGGTGGCAGGAGGAATTGCAGGGATGGTCGCAAGGACGGCGGCGTCATCCGCTGGGCGTGGTGCTGCAATCCCACCCGGTGCCGTGGATGACATTGGCCAATGCGCTTCCAGAATTGCGAGATTCGCGGACGTTGCCTCACGGGATCGACCAGGCGTTCTTCGGCCTGCGTTCCTTTGCGGAAGCTGCGGCGATGATCGAAGCAGTCCTGTTTCAGGATGGACACACGCAGGATGGAAGTGGGCAGGGCGAGCACGCTTCGCCTGCATCGAACTCGGTCGCCGCGACGCTGATGGTCATGCATCCATCAGTGGCGGGTAACGCGGATGACGCCCCGCGCGCGGCATTGTTGTCGCAATGGTCGGAGCCGCGCGGTCCACGCGCACGACGGATCATGGCAACGCTGGCGCGCGCCAGGCTTGCACGGAGGACATCGCAGCCGCTTCCCCAATGGCGCGCGTTATGGCTGGCATGGCGCGCTGCACGACGTTGACGCGTTCGGCTTCTGCGTGCTTCCAAGGTGCTCCCACACCTAGCGGGAATGAAGAAGGGCGCGCGCAGGCACGCCACAGCGTTTCGACTGTGTTCGCGAACGTGCGCGCGAGGGCCGGTACAATGCGCCTTCGATTCATCCGTCGCACCGGAAATTCCGCCGTGTCCACCCCCGCCAATCTCTCCATGCCGGATGTCGCCGCTGAGACGGTCGCCTTGGCGCGTCCGCTTGATTGGGTGGGCATGAACCGGATCGCCCTGCCGCTGCGCACGTACAGCGCCGATGGTGATGCGATCCAGATTGCGGCCTCCGTGGATGTCGCGGTCGACCTTGCCGATCCCGGTGCACGCGGCATCCACATGTCCCGGCTATACCTGCAGCTGCAGGATGCCTTCACTACCGAAACGATCACGCCCGCCGGCCTGCGGCGCGTGCTGCAGTCGCTGATCGAATCGCAGCGCGGCCTGTCGACGCGCGCGCGGCTGGCGCTGCGCTATGACCACCTGCTGCGGCGCAAGGCGCTCGCCAGCGGACACAGCGGCTGGAAGAATTATCCCGTCGTGATCGAAGCGGCCCTGAGCGAAAACCATCTGGCGTTGACGCTGCAGTTCTCGGTGGATTATTCGAGCACCTGTCCGGCATCGGCCGCGTTATCGCGGCAACTCAATGCCGCACGTTTCGCCGGCGACTTCGCCGCCGCGCATCCATTGTCGACGAACGTCGTCGCCGACTGGCTCGCCTCTGAACGCGGCCTCGCCGCCACCCCGCATGCGCAGCGCAGCCGCGCTGAAGTGCGCGTCGAACTGCGTCCAGCGTTCGACGAACTGCCATTCACCGCGTTTATCGATCTTGTCGAAAACGCGCTCGGCACGCCGGTGCAGACCGCGGTGAAGCGCGAGGACGAACAGGCTTTCGCCCAGCTCAACGCGGAAAACCTGATGTTCTGCGAAGACGCGGCGCGGCGGGTCGCGGGAGCATTGGCGAACGATGCACGCATCGCGCGCCATGACGTGATCGTGTCGCATTTCGAAAGCCTGCATGCGCACGATGCGGTGGCGCGGCTCTCCGGCTGACTGGTAGGTGCGGGGAGTAGCGGTTTTCTTTCGTCCCCAAGGGGACCTCCTTCAGCGCGTAGGAGCGGCTTAAGCCGCTCATACGAAAGGCGCGCTACTGCAGCAACAACAGCGGGTCGATTCGTACTTCGAACCAGTTCATGCCCCAATGCAGATGCGGCCCCGTCGCCCGCCCCGTTGCACCCACGGCGGCTAAGGCTTGACCTTGTTCAACGCGATCGCCGACCTCGACGTCGATCCGCGACAGATGCAGGAAATTGCTGCTGATGCCGTGCCCGTGATCGATTACCAGCGTGCCGCCGGTGAGGTACAGATCCGCAGCAGCGAAGGTGATGACGCCCGCCGCGGGTGCCTTGACCGGTGTTCCGTTCGCGGCCGCGATGTCCATTCCGGAATGCGCTGATTTCGGCGTGCCGTTGTAGATGCGCTGGTTGCCGAAGCGGCCACTGA
>JALYOU010000283.1 GCA_030856725.1 Pseudomonadota bacterium | reverse complement strand
AAAAAGCCGCCGCCCAGCCGCACTTCCTGTGCGCCCGGGCGACGGTAACGTCCTTGTACGGCTTCCTGCCGATCCGTGTTGCCTCCCTGCTTCGCTGACGTTCGCGCCTCCTGCGCGGCCGGCAGCGAATGTTCTCAGCGCTTGGTGACGGCCTTCTTCGTAGCCGGTTTGGCAGCGGTGCGCGGCGCGGCGCCGCTCAACACGATGCGGTCGCGGTTCTTCTCTACCGTCTTCAGGCCGACGCCCTTGACCAGTGCGAGTTGTTCGGCGCTTTTGAACGCGCCGTTGGCCTTGCGGTGCGCGACGATGGCTTCGGCCTTGGCCGGACCGATGTTGACCAGAACACGGTCGATGGTCGCCGCGTCGGCGGTGTTGATGTTGACCTTGTCGGCGGCGAAGGCACTGGTGGCCAGCAGCAGCGACAGGGCGAGCGATTTCAGGACCGTGTTAAGCGAAGTGATATTCAGCGGGTTCATGGCGAGGCTCCGTTTGATGAGGTGGGATTCCATCCGGTGTCACGCTGCCTGTGTCATGCGTGCGTTTGGCCGGTGTGGACAGTCTCGGCCCCTGCCCGGCTCAGGCACATCGCCAGAGTTGCCGCCGCCGCGACGGGCAATCGCCCGGCACGACGTGGGAAAACTCCTACGTCACGTGCGCGGCGCTAGAATCCAAATCTTTCCACGCAGCGGAACATGCCATGGATGCCAGCAAGATCGACACCACCCACGTCGAGCGTTTCGTATCGGCAAAATGGGACGACGACATCGTTCCGCAACTCGTCGAGTACATCCGCATTCCCAACAAGTCGCCGATGTTCGACACGGACTGGGTCAAGAACGGCTTCATGGAAGACGCGGTCAAGCTCATGGAGAAATGGGCGCGCGCGCAGAACATCCCCGGGATGCAGGTGGACGTGGTACGTCTGGAAAATCGCACGCCATTGATCTTCATTGAAATCCCGGCAACGGACGCATCGACTGGCGATGATTGCGTGCTGCTGTACGGCCATCTCGACAAACAGCCGGAAATGACCGGCTGGGATGACGACCTTGGCCCGTGGAAGCCCGTCATCAAGGGCGACAAGCTGTTCGGCCGCGGTGGCGCCGACGACGGCTACGCGATCTTCGGCTCGCTGTCGGCGATCCAGGCCTTGCAGGAACAGGGCGCACCGCATGCACGTTGCGTCATCCTGATCGAGGCCTGCGAGGAATCCGGCAGCTACGACCTGCCCGCCTACGTCGATCATCTCGCCGCGCGCATCGGCAAGCCGTCGCTGGTGGTGTGCCTGGACTCGGGCTGCGGCAATTACGAGCAGTTGTGGTGCACCACCTCCCTGCGCGGCATGGCCGGCGGCAATTTCACGGTGAAAGTGCTGGAGGAAGGCGTGCACAGCGGCGATGCGTCGGGCATCGTGCCGTCCAGTTTCCGTTTGCTGCGGCAGCTGTTGTCGCGCATCGAGGACGAGAACACCGGCCGCATCCTGGTCGACGGATTGCATTCGGAAATTCCCGCCGATCGCCTGACGCAAGCCAAGCGCGTCGCCGAAGTACTCGGCAAGACCGTGTACGACAAGTTTCCGTTCCTGCCCGGCATGACGCCGATGGCCGACGACCTGACCGAACTCGTGCTCAATCGCACCTGGCGGCCGGCGCTGTCCATCACCGGGGCGGATGGATTGCCACCGCTGTCGTCGGCGGGCAACGTGCTGCGTCCACAAACCTCGGTGAAAGTGTCGCTGCGCCTGCCGCCGACGCTGGACGGCAAACGCGGCGGCGAACTGTTGAAGGAGGCATTGCTGCGCGATCCACCCAACGGCGCGCAGGTCACGCTGGAGCTGGAGAAAGCCTCCACCGGCTGGAACGCGCCCGCATTGTCGCCGTGGCTGGAAAATGCGATCAACGCGGCCAGCCTGGATTTCTTCAAGGCGCCGGCGATGTACATGGGCGAAGGCGGCACGATTCCGTTCATGGGCATGCTCGGCGAAAAATTCCCCAGCGCGCAGTTCATGATTACCGGCGTGCTCGGTCCGCACTCCAACGCGCACGGACCGAACGAATTCCTGCACATCCCGATGGGCAAGCGCGTCACCTCTTCCGTCGCGCGCGTCATCGCCGAACATCACGCCGCGAGCGTGCGTGGGGAAACGACGGGTGTCGCGGCGGTCGCGGGTGCGGCCGAGCGGGGCGAGCACGGTTGCTGTTAACCGTGGGAGCGGCGATGTCTGATTCGTAGGTTGGGTTGGCCCCATCAACCCAGCGTTTTCGCGGCCGCCTCCGGGTTGATGATGCCAACCCAGCCTACGCCCCACCGGGCTACACTCCACACGATTCCACCACTGCTACGGGACGCGTTATGGACGATCTGCAAGGTCTGCTTGGCAACAACAACTGGCTCGTGACCATCCTCATCGGCTTCGTGGTCGGCTTGCTGGCGCGGTTTCTCAAACCCGGCAACGACCGCATGGGCATCATCTTCACCACCCTGCTCGGCATCGCCGGCGCGATTACGGCGAGTTTCGTTGGGCAGCAGATGGGCTGGTATGCGCCGGGTGAACCGGCTGGATTTTTCGGCGCGCTGCTTGGGGCGATCGTGATCCTGCTGATCGTGAGTGTGTTCCGGCGCAAGCGGACGACGTTGCCGCCGCGGCGTTGATGGTTTGCGCCGACTGTCTGAAGCCCCGCATCGCGGGGCGTTTTTTTGCCGTCATTCCCGCGAAGGCGGGAATCCATGGACGTTGATTCATGAGCTTACGTCCATGGATCCCCGCCTCCGCGGGGGTGACGAGCTTAAAAATTCTGCGTAAGCGAATATCGGCGAGCCCGAACAATCGCTCGTCTCGATGCTTCCTCAAGTACATTTGCACCCATGATCGAAGCCACCCGCGACGCCGCCCGTCTGACATGGACGCGCGCAGCGACCAGTGAACCCACTGTCGAACTCGTCCGCGCTTCGATGGACGCCGGCTTCCGCAGCTACTGGCGCACCGTCGGACACGCATCGCCCGACAGTGTCATCGTCATGGATTCGCCGCCGGACAAGGAAGACCTGCGCCCGTGGCTGGCAATGCGCGACGTACTCGAAGCCGGCGGCGTGCGCGTGCCCCGCGTGATTTCGCGAGATGTCGAGAACGGTTTTCTCGTACTGGAAGACCTCGGTGTCGATACTTACCTGCATGTGATCGATTCCGACAATGCCGACGCGTTGTTCGAGGCCGCAGCCGGCCAGCTGTTGAAGCTGCAAGCGATTCCCGCGCCGTCATCGCTGCCCGCCTACAACGAAACGCTGCTCGCGCGCGAACTGAAACTGTTCGACGAATGGTTCCTCGGGCGGCACCTCGGCATGGCGCTGGATTGCGGCGATCTCGAACGGCTGGAGCTGGTCTACCGGCGCTTGATCGAGGCCGCGCTCGCACAGCCGCAGGTACTGGTGCATCGCGATTTCATGCCGCGCAACCTCATGCCGATCGGTAGCGGGGCCGCCAACGATGGCCCCGCCGTGCTGGATTTCCAGGACGCGGTGCGCGGCCCGATCGCCTACGACCCGATTTGCCTGTTCAAGGATGCCTTCGTGAGCTGGCCGGAAGAACGCGTCGATGTGTGGCTTGACCGTTACCACGCGCGCGCAGTGGAGAGCGGCTTGCCGGTGCCGGAACTTGCGCAGTTTCGCCGCGATGCGGACTGGATCGGCGTGCACCGGCATCTGAAGGTGATCGGTATCTTCGCGCGCCTTAACCATCGGGATGGGAAGCCAAAATATCTGCGCGACACGCCACGGTTCTTCGACTATCTCGATGCGGTGTTGCCGCGTTATGCGGAATTCGCCCCGCTCATGGAGTTGATCAACGCCAAGGTCAGGCCCGCGATGCAGGCGCTTGCGGACGTGGCGCCAGAATGAAGGTGCCATCGCCATGAAGGCGCTGATCCTCGCGGCCGGTCTCGGCGAACGCATGCGGCCGCTGACCAACACCACGCCTAAGCCGTTGCTGCAGGCCGGAGACAAGCCGCTGGTCGCGTGGCATCTGGAAAAACTCGCGGCGATCGGCGTCAAGGATGTCGTCATCAATACGTCATGGCTGGCCGAACAGTTTCCGCAGACGCTGGGTGACGGCGCGCGCTGGGGGTTGACCCTGCACTATTCGCCCGAAGGCGGCGCGCCGCTGGAAACCGGCGGCGGCATGTGTAACGCACTGCCGCTGCTGGGCGACGGCCGTGTTGCAAACGAGCCCTTCATCGTAGTCAACGGCGACATCTGGACCGATTACGACTTCGCACGGTTGCCCAGGAATATTGCGGGCGATGCGCATCTGGTGCTGGTCGATAATCCAGCGCATAACGCGCGCGGCGATTTTTCATTGCGCGGTGATGGCCTCGTCGAATCCGACGGTGCGCAACGGCTGACCTTTGCAGGCATCGGTGTTTATCGGCCTTCGCTATTCCATGGATGGCGCGACATCGTTGGCGACGTTCAGGGTGTGGCACAGACGCCGCCGCGCTTCAAACTCGCGCCGCTGTTGCGCGCCGCCATGGCGCAGGGACGCGTGACCGGCGAACTCCATGCTGACCGCTGGACGGATGTCGGAACGCCGCAGCGGTTGGCGCAACTGGATGAGGAGTTGCGACACGATCCGCAAGGTTGGCCTGGCCACGGCACCTAGCCAACACGTGCCTGCTCTTCGTGGGAGCGGCTTCAGCCGCGAGCTTTGACACCACCGAACAAAAGCTGGCGGCTGAAACCACTCCTACAAAAAACGTGTCCAAGCGCTACGGCCGAGCACCTGCTTGAGAAACGGCACCGTAATCCGGCGCTGCGCCGCAAGCGATGCCCGGTCCAAGCGGTCGAGCAGCAGGGTCAAGCTGTTGAGGTCGCGATCGACACGTTTGAGCAACCAGTCG